>JBBSUD010000007.1:0-66390 GCA_038235225.1 Verrucomicrobiales bacterium | reverse complement strand
GGATGTGGCCGAGGTCGCGGTAGAAATCGAGGTGCTCGGCCTCGACGTTTAGCATCACGGTGTGCTCGGGCCGGTAGAGCGCCAGCGTGCCGTCGCTTTCGTCGCCCTCCGCGACCATGAATTCGCCGTCCTCAGACCATTTCGCGTTCGCGCCGAGAATCGGGATTTCCGCGCCGACGTAGTGGCTTGGCTTCAGCCCTGCCTCGCGCAGGACGTGGGCGGTCATCGCGGAAGTGGTTGTCTTCCCGTGGGTTCCGGAAATGACGATGCCTTTCCGCGTGTGTAAAATGGCCGCCAGGCACTCGGCGCGGCGGAGCAGGGGCGTCTTGGCTTTTTTCGCCGCCGCGAAGGCCGGATTTTCCGGTCTAATGGCGGAGGAATAGACGACGAGGTCCGCGCCTTTTACCGAAGCGGCGGAATGCGGGGAGGAAAATTGCAATCCCAGCCCGCGCATCCGCTCGGTCTCCGCAGTCGTCACGCGGTCGGACCCGCTGACGGTGTGGCCCATGCCCATCAGCAGCAGCGCCAGCCCGCTCATGCCCGATCCCGCCACGCCGATCAGGTGGATTCGGAGGGGCTGGCTGCGGTCGGTGAGGCGTGTGCTGAGGTCGGTCATGCGGGCGTGAGGGTGGCTTCGATGGCGGCGCAGACACGGTCCGCGGCGTCGGGGACGGCCAGCGCGCGGGCGGCTTTTGCCATGCGCCGGTGAGTTGGCAAGTCCTGCAAAATGGAAGTCGCGAGGTCGGCCAGCTTTTCCGCGTCGAGGTTCCCCTGCTGGATCAGAATCGCCGCGCCGGCCTCCTCGAAGACCTCCGCATTGCGCGTCTGGTGATCGTCCGCGGCGAAGGGAAACGGCACCAAAATCGACGGACGCCCGGCCATCGCAATTTCCGTCAGGCTGGAAGCACCCGACCGCGCGACCACGAGATCCGCCAGGGCGTACGCCGCCGGCATCTTGTCGCAAAATCCGAGGACTTTGCAGCTCGGCCGGTCCTTCAGTATTTCCGCAACCCGTTCGTAATCCAGTGTTCCCGCGATGTGCAGCACCTGCGTCTCCGGCGAAAGCAGGATCGCTGCTTCAGCGGAAATCCGGTTCAAATCGCGCGCGCCCTGGCTGCCGCCGGTCACGAGAATCGTCGGTTTCCCCGCCTCCAACCCGAACTCCGCGGCGGCGGCTTCCTTGGAAGGCAGATTCACGATTTCCGGCCGGACGGGCGTGCCGGTGACGGTCGTTTCGCACCGCGGGAAATACGCCGCCGCAGCCTCGACGCCGAGGAACACGCGGGTGCAAAACCGGCTGGTGAGGATGTTCGAGCGGCCGGGGCGGGCGTTCGAATCGTGGACAAATGTCTTCAGCCCAAGCTGGTGCCCGGCGCGAACGGGCGGCAGCGAGGTGAAGCCGCCCATGCCCAGCACCGCGTCCGCGCCGAACTCGCGGATGATCTTTCGGCATTGCCGCTCGGACCTCAGGAGCTTCCAAAGGAACGGAATCATCCGCGGCGAGAGCGTCCGTGGTTTGGCGACCGCCGGCACGGTCCGGAACGCGAGATGTCCGTATTTCGCTGATGCAGCGGCATCGACTTTTTTCTGGGAAATGAGCAGCAGCGCCTCGTGCCCGCGCGCCTTCAACGCCTCCGCCACGGCGATGCCCGGGAACAAATGTCCGCCGGTGCCGCCGCAGGCGATGAGGATTTTGAGAGGTCGGGACACGGAAAACGGGAAACAGGAAAGACTCGCCGCGCGCCGGGAAACCGCCCCGCGCCACGTCGGCGAAAATTACGCAAACCCGAACTATCCGGCAATCCTCAAAACGTCCGCCCCCTCCGCCTAACGGCCTCCGCGGCCCGCGCCGTCAGCGCTTCTTCTTGGCTTCCAAGCCCTCTTTGACCTTGGTCTCGATGTCGGAATAAATCGCGTTGTCGGCCTTGAGCAGCTCCTTGGCCGCGTCCCGGCCTTGGGCGAGCTGGGTGCCGTTGTAGCTGAACCACGAGCCGCGCTTTTGGACGATTTCCATTTCCAGCGCCAGGTCGAGCAGCGAGCCGGTCGAGGAAATCCCTTCATTATACATGATGTCGAACTCGGCCTCGGTGAATGGCGGAGCGACTTTGTTTTTGACGACTTTGATCTTGGTGCGGTTGCCGGTGACCGTGCCGTCGGTCGCCTTGATCGCGCCGATGCGGCGGATATCGACCCGCATCGACGAGAAGAACTTGAGCGCCCGCCCGCCGGGGGTGGTTTCCGGGCTGCCGAACATCACGCCAATTTTTTCGCGAATCTGGTTGGTGAAAATGCAAACCGTCTGGGCCTTGGAAATCAACGCGGTGAGCTTCCGCATGGCGGCGCTCATCAGCCGGGCCTGCGCGCCAACCGTGGAATCGCCGATTTCGCCGTCCAATTCCTGCCGGGTGACCAGTGCGGCCACGGAATCCAGGACAATCACGGCAATCGCGTTCGAGCGGACCAGCGCCTCGCAGATTTGCAGCGCTTCCTCACCCGAGGACGGCTGGGAAACGAGCAGGTCGTCGAGATTCACGCCGAGTTTCCGCGCGTATTGCGGGTCGAGCGCGTGCTCCACGTCGATGAAGGCCGCCAGCCCGCCGCGCTTCTGGGCTTGGGCGATGACGGTGAGAGTGAGGGTCGTTTTACCCGAGGATTCCGGGCCGAAAACCTCGACGATCCGGCCGCAGGGAAATCCGCCCACTCCCAAGGCCCTGTCGATGAGAAGGTTACCGGTCGGGATGACATCGACATCGACGCAGCGGTCATCGCCCAAGCGCATGATGGCGGACTCGCCGAAGTCTTTCTGAATTTGGGAAATCGCCGCGTCGAGGTTGCGCTTGCGGGCTTCGGCGAGTTTTTCGGAGGCGGATTCTTCGGAGGATAGTTTGGCGGCCATAAGCGTAATTCGTTACGCCGCAACCTCTGGCGGGGATCAGAGGCCGCGGCAAGAAAAAGATGTTCGCGCGAACAAAAAAGAGACCTCACTTGACCTGGATCGTCAGCCGCTTCGCGCCCTCCGGGTCCGGCGTCCAATCGAGGGTGAAGCCGTCCCGAAGCGGCTTTCCGCTGTCCGGTGCGAGCGTCATCGCGGTGCCGGCGGGCGCGGTGATTTCAATCCGCCTGTCCTTGTAGGTGCTGAATTCCACCCGCGCCGCGGTAACTCCCGCTTTCGCCACTTCCGCCAGTTTTTCCGGCTCCGCTTCCGAGGGATCGAGCTTCTCGCGCTTGTTATTGGCGAGGGCGAGCTGGACGCGGTCGCCGGAAGTTTCCTTCTCCCATTTTTTCAGTTCTTGCTTGGTCGGATCGGCCTTGCGGCTGGGGTAGGCGTCTGGAAATTTTATACGCACGCTGAGCTTGAGCGGGTTCTTCGTGAGCTTGCCCTGGTCCACCAGCCGCGCGCCCAGCGCGATCGTTCCGTGGCTCTCGCTGACGGTCATTTCGAAGGTGGCGTCGCCGGTCACCTTGCCCCGGATGACCACGTTTTCCGGCTGGTTGGTTGCCGCCTGGGCGGATTCCAACGAATCCGACTGGACCTTGCGCTGGACGACTTTTCCATCCGGCTGGGTTTCTTCGATCGCGATTGTGACATCGATATCGAGCTTTTTGGAGAGCGGCATTCCTTTGGAATCAAGGATTTGGATCGCGCCCGGACCTTTGGATTCGATGCCGAAGCGGAAATCCCGATTGGCGTACCCGACGAAATATCCCAGCCACTCCTTGTCGGACAACGAAGGCAAATCCGCCCTGACCGGCGGTGCGACGCCGGTCGCGATAAGTCCTGCCGCCAGCGCCACCCGCCATGTTCCGAAATGGGATTTCATCCGCCCAAGCAAGCGGGCCGGCTTCGCTCCGGCCAGAGAAAAGCACCGGGATTTCCTTCACAGGAAATCCACCAAGCCGGCCGCCGCCGCCGCATCCAGCTTGGTGGCGAGCGCCACGGTCAGCCGCAGCATGTTGAGGTAATCGTTCACGTCGATGATGCCGTTGTGCGAGTGGATGTAGCGGGCGGGGACGCCGAGCACGATCGATGGAATGCCGGAATTCGCCAGGTGGAACGCCCCGGCATCCGTGCCGCCGGAGCGCCGGACGGTCACTTGGTGCGGGATTTTCCCCTCGCGCGCCGTGTCGATCGCCAGCTTGGCCAGCCGCGGGTTCGCGATCGCCGAGGGGTCGGAAATCCGGATTTGCACCCCGCCGCCCAGCCGCCCTTGGCAATCCGCGCGGGACGAGCCGGGAAGGTCGTCGGCGGGCGGGCCTTCGAGGATGATCGCCACGTCCGGCCGGGAAAAGTGCGCCGCGGTTTTCGCGCCGCGCAGGCCGACCTCTTCCTGCACGGTGCCGCAGAGAATCAGGCGGTTTGGGCGTGCCGATTTTGCGAGGATCTGCCCGGCCTGGATCGCCCCGGCCATACCGACGCGGTTGTCGAAGGCCTTGGCCATGAAGTGGTCCGGGCGCGCCATCGCGGTAAATCGTGAAATCGGCGCAACCGGATCGCCGATCTCGATGTGGAGGTTCTCCAGCACGTCCTTGCGGGATTCCGCGCCGACATCGACGAACATCTGGTCGAGTGAAATTACCTGCTTCCGCTGCTCCGCGGTGAGGAAGTGCGGCGGCTTCGAGGCGATCACGCCCAAGACTTTCCCACCGCCGCGGGTGCGGATTTCCACCCGCTGGGAGAGCAGGTTGTGCTCCCACCAGCCGCCTACGTTCACGATTTGCAGGAAGCCGTCCATCGTGACATTCTGGACGAGAAACCCGACCTCATCCATGTGCCCCGCGATCAGCACGCGCGGTCCTTCGCCCGCCATTTCGCAGAATACGGAGCCATTCCGGTCGCACGAGAAATCCCCGCAGCCGTCCAGCTCCCGGCGGAAAATCGCCCGCACTTCGTCCTCGTGACCCGAGACGGAGTGGGCCTCCGTCAACTCCCGCAACAATGAAACCGCCTTCTCGCGCATGCGGAAAGCCTGTCCCCGCCCCCCGGCGCATCCAAGCGCGGAACCGCGGCGGCGGCCATTTTCCTTGGCGCGCGCGGAGCGTCCCGCCAGCGTCCGCCGCAATGGCAGACAGCGACGGCGGCGACGAAAGCGCGTTCTGGGATTTCCAGGAAACGGAGAAAAACGCCTCGCCGCGCACCCTCGCCAACTACCGCGCCGCACTCGCCGCCTACCGCGAATGGCGCGGCGAGTCCTTCGCCGGCTGGCGCGATGAAATGGCCAACGATTTCCGCGACTACCTCTTCGCCCTCATGAAGCGCGGCCTCAAGCGGGCGACGATCCGGCTGCGCTTCGCCGCGCTGCGGTCGTTTTACAAATTCCTCGTGCTCCGCCGCGGGCTCGGGCGCAGCCCCGTCGCCGAAGTGTTGCTGCCCAAGGCCGATCGCGGATTGCCCGTAATCCTCAGCATCGCGCAGGCCGACGAATTGCTCGGCATGCCGCTGCGCACGCCGCCGGCGCGGAAATCCCCGGCATGGCTGCCGCTGCGCGATGCCGCGATTCTCGAACTGTTCTATTCGTGCGGCTTGCGGATATCCGAACTGCTCGCGCTCGACGTGCGCCACCTCGATTTCCTGGGCGAGACCGTTCGCGTGCTCGGCAAGGGCGCCAAGGAACGCATCGTCCCGGTGGGCGGACCGGCATTGGAGGCGATTCAGCGCTACCGGCGCGAGGCGGCGGTCACGTCCGGGCCGCTGTTCCTGAGTATCCGGCGCACCCGCATCACCCAGCAGGCGGTCGATCAGCTCCTGCGGAAATATCTGAAGCTCAGCAGCATACCCTTTGCGATCAGTCCGCATAAACTGCGCCACAGCTTTGCCACCCACATGCTCGATGCCGGCGCGGATTTGCGCAGCGTGCAGGCGCTGCTCGGCCATGCCTCGCTCTCCACCACCCAGATTTACACGCACGTCACCAAGGAGCGGCTGAAATCCGCCTACGATCACGCCCACCCCCGCGCTTGAAAACGATTTCCCGCCTATTTCTGAAAACCGCCTGCCTGCTCGGCCTCGCGTCGTGCGCCAGCCAGCCCGGCCCAGCCGATCCGCACCGCGAGCTGGAAAACCGCGTCGCCCGCCGCCGCGAACTCGCCGTCCTCTTCGTGGGAAATAGCTACAGTTTCGGCGTGCCCCGCGCCTTCGAGGAAATCTGCGCGGAGCACGGGAAATCCGTCCGCACCGGCCACGCCACCACCGGCGGCTGGTCGCTCGCCCGCCACGCCGCCGCGCCGGGAACATTGCGGAAAATCCGCAGCGGAAATTGGGACATCGTCGCCCTGCAGGAATTCAGCGAAACGCCCGCGCTGCCCCGCCTCCAAAGGGATCTCGCGATGCTCCCACCGCTTCACGAACTCGTCGCGGAAATCCGCCAGGCCGGCGCGATTCCACTCCTGGTCCAGACTTGGGGCCGCCAACGGGGAAATCCCAAGCTGGCCGGCGACGATTTCACCGCCATGACCGAACGCCTCCGCCAAGGCACCCGCGCCGCCGCGAAATCGGCCGGCAACCTCGTCATCGTCCCCGCCGGCGACCGCTGGGAGCGCGAAGTCAACGCCGGCCGCGCCGCCGAACTCTTCCAGCCGGATGGCAGCCATCCGACCCCCACCGGCAATCGCACCACTGCGGAAGCATTCTACCGGACCATCTTTGGCTCCGAGGAATAGCCGGGAATCCGCACCCCGGCGCTCACACGTAGTGCAGTTCCTTTGCTTTCGAGCCGATGGCAGCCTCGTTGTCGAGGAGCTCTTGAATCGGATCCCAGCGGCCGGATACCAGCGCTTCGCGGGCGGAATCCGGCATCTTCACCGGGATGTCCAAGCCGCCGGACGTGCGCACGTGCAGCTTCTCGACATCAATGGTGATTTCCGTGGTCGGGTCCGCTTCGACGGCCTCGCGCAGGGCGGAAATCCCGGCGGCGTCCGCCATCACGCAGGGCATCGCCAGCGTGGTGGAATTGCCATAGAAGATTTCCGCGAACGACTCGGCGATGACGCCATTGAAGCCATACTTGCGCAGCGATTGCGGCGCGTGCTCGCGGGACGAACCGCAACCGAAATTCACGCCGGCAATGAGTATGGAAGCGCCCTCGAAACGCGGGTCGTTTAGCGGATGGTTGGTTTTGTTTCCATGCTCGTCGAAGCGGACGTCATAAAACGCGAACTCGCCGAGTCCGTCGAAGGTGACGCATTTCATGAAACGCGCCGGGATGATGCGGTCGGTATCGATATCCGCGCCGGGAATGAAAACGGCGCGGCCGGAAATGGAGAGAACGGGTTCGAGTGCCATAATGATGAAATTAGTCCTGAATTCGTGTGATGGTATATCCTTTGGCCGAGAGCAGCGCGACAATGCTGTCCGGCCCCACCAGGTGGCCGGTGCCCACGGCGAAGAAATTGATCCGGTCGGGCGCGGCATTGAGTTTTTCGTCGATGGTGGCGGCCATGGTAACATTCCTGTCCGTGAGGAGAAGTTTGAGGAAGCGCTTGCTGAGTTCCGGCTCTTCTTCCCGCTCCATCAATCGGTTCATCTCGGCGGTGACTTTGTCTTCGTCTCCCGAGATGTAGGCGGTGAGCAATCCGGCGCTGAGATCTTCACCGCTTTTCCGGGCTGCTTTCATTTGCTTTAGGGCGGACGCCAGCATCCTCACATTTTCCGCTTCGGAGAATTTCTGGAAGATGGCGGTTTGGCTGGCCGCGGTTTCGATTCCGGCGGTTGCCTTGTCGGCCTCGGTGGCGCGATTCCAGAGCGTGAAATCGAGTGCGACCTCTCCTTTGAGCTGGGATTTCAACATTGGCAGCATCATCGAAATCGCCCAAGTCTTCATCGGCTGGAATGGTGTGGAATCGAGTGTTGGCTGGATGGCCTTCAACTCGGCATCGAGATCGGCGCTCATCGTTTCGCCAATGGATTGGGAAAGCGTCTTTCCGTCGTCGCGCATCATCATCGGCACGAGTTCCATCTGGCTTTTCGCATCCATCGGAATCTCAGTGAAAAGCGCGTCCGCGGAAGTGAAAGCTTTCTCCGCGGCTGGATGCAAATCTTTCATCGCGGGTGAGGAAAGATGAATGGTGCCGAAGAGATAGGACGGCTTTTGCAAACCCGGACCCTCGATCTTCCAAAGGAACGGCTTCAGCGGATGCGCCCCCTCCCCGGCCGCGAGCGGCAGGCCCATCACCAGAAACGCGGGGAGAATCCGGCAAAATACGGCGCGGATGACGAAAATGATCGGGAAGAGTGCCATGGTGAATGAACTGGTAATTCGTGAATTCAACCGTCCTCGCGATACCGGAGATACCACGGGCGCTCGACGTCATCGGGAAACGGATTCGAACGATAGAAATCGGCCACTCGCACTTTCAGATCGATGGATGTGAGATGCACCTCCGAGTCGGGCTGGGTATAGATGTGTTTTTTCCACCGGTCCGAGCGCCGGGTGATGAAGATTTCCGGCCAATCCTGCTCGATATGGACGATTTCCTCGACGCTCGGAATGCGTTTGTAATTGGCGAGCTTCTCACCGCGGTCGTGCCGCGAGGTGGATGGGGAAAGCACTTCGACGATCAGCTTCGGCTGCCGCACGACATGCGAATCGTCATCCGCCGACTCGCACGTAACGAAGACGTCCGGATAGTAATAGCTTTCCGATAAATCGTCCGCAAGTTCCACCTTCACCGCCTCGATGAACGTGCGGCACGGACCGCCGCGAAGGTGGTCCTTGAACAGGCTGAAGATATCTCCGCAGATTTCGTTGTGCTTCAGGCTGGCGCCGGACATCGCATAGATCCGCCCATCCACGAATTCGTGACGGATTTCGGAATGCCGCTCTCCTTCCAGATATTCGGCGGCGGTGATAGGCAGCTTTTTTGCAGCGGACGTGTTCATGGCTGAATCGGGTTGGTTCGCGGATTCGCTTGGCGATGCCAAGGCCTCGCATCGTTCTCAGAAATCGGAATGGAAGCGTAAATATCCGCCAGGGATATTTCCAATCCGACGGATTCCAACCGGATCCGATCTTCAATCCGGACGTAACTTTCGGGTTCCCAATTTCCCGAGCGTCGATGAACGATCACTTCCGGCCAATCCTGCGCGATTAGCACGACTTCGCCCACACTTGGTATCCGACTGTAAGCCAGCAACTTCTCGCCCTCGTCCACCCGCATTGTCGATGGCGACAAAACTTCGATGACGAGAACAGGATGACGTTTGATCAGAGCGGAGCCGGCATCATCCGGATCGCAAGTAACGAAAACGTCCGGATAGTAATAGCACTTTCCACCCTCGCTCTCCGCCTCGACCTTCAGGTCCAAGAGGAACGTTTTGCAGGGTCCGCCCTTGAGGCGGGCTTTGAGCAGTGCGGCGATATCGAACGAGATTTCATTGTGCTTATCGCTGGCGCCGGACATCGCATAAACGCGCCCGTTCACATACTCATGCCGTCCATCGGCCATCTCCTCGCCCTCGAGATATTCGGCGGCGGTGACCAAGTGAAACGATGCGCGCTGCTGGTTCATATCCCGATCAGGCGACAGCCGCCGGGGTTTCCAGTGTGAACACTTCCCGCGCGTCGGCGATGCAGCCTTGGATGGCAGCGGCGGCGACCATCACGGGGGACATCAGCACGGTGCGGCCGGTGGGCGAGCCTTGGCGGCCTTTGAAATTCCGGTTCGAGGACGAGGCGCAAAGCTGGTCGCCGATGAGCTTATCCGGGTTCATCGCCAGGCACATCGAGCAACCGGCTGCGCGCCACTCGAAGCCGGCGGCGCGGAAGATTTCCGGCAATCCTTCCTGCTCGCACTGGATCGCCACGATTTGCGAACCGGGCACCACGATCGCCTGCACGCCGGCCGCGACGCGGTGACCGCGGATGTATTTCGCCACCTCGCGGAAATCCGAGATGCGTCCGTTGGTGCAGGAACCGATGAATGCCACATCGATTTTCACGCCCTTGATCGGGGTGCCGCCGGCGAGCTTCATATAGGCCAGTGCCTCTTCGATGGACGCTTTTTCCTGCGGCGTGGCGGCTTTCGCAGGATCGGGTATGGTTTCGGAAATGGCGATTCCATGGTCCGGAGAAATCCCCCAAGTGACGGTCGGCGCGATGTCGGCGGCGTCGATTTGGATCAAATCGTCATAGACCGCGTCCGCATCGGAAGCAAAGCCGAGCCAGCGGCCGGCGGTGGCGTCGAAGTCGGTTTTGTCAACATACGGACGGCCTTGCAGATAGGCCACGGTCTTCGCGTCGGGATTCACATATCCACAGCGCGCGCCACCTTCGATGGACATGTTGCAAACCGTCATCCGCTCTTCCATGGACATGCGGTCAAAGACATCTCCGGCATATTCGTAGGCATAGCCGATGCCGCCTTTCGCGCCGAGCTGGCGGATGATGTGGAGAATCACGTCCTTGGCATACACGCCGGGAGCCAAGGCGCCATTGACCTCGATGCGCCGGACTTTCAGTTCCTCAAGCGCGAGGGATTGCGTGGCCAGCACGTCGCGAACCTGCGTGGTACCGATGCCGAAGGCGATCGCGCCAAACGCACCGTGCGTCGCCGTGTGCGAATCCCCGCAGGCGATCGTGGTGCCCGGCTGGGTGATTCCCTGCTCCGGCCCGACCACGTGGACGATGCCCTGCTTGCCCGACGCGAGGTCGAAATAGGTGACGCCGAAATCGTCGCAATTGTCGCGCAGCGCCTGCATCATTTCCGCCGCCAGCGGATCCTGCGGCGCGTCCTGATCGACGGTCGGCACGATGTGATCGACGGTGGCGAAAGTGCGCTGCGGGAATTTCACCGGCAGCCCGAGATCGCGCAACATCCCGAAGGCTTGGGGCGAGGTCACCTCGTGAATGAGGTGCGTGCCGATGAAGAGTTGTGTGCGGCCGTCGGCCAGCTTGCCGACGGTGTGCGCGTCCCAGACTTTTTGGAAAAGGCTTTTACCCATGATTGGAATCCGGCCGAGGTTGGCGCCGGGGCGGGAAGCTGCCGGGACCGGGGCGGCTTGTCAAAGCCACATGCGGCCTCCGCCGGATTCACAACAGCTCGATGACCAGCCCGGTCACGATGCCGGCCAGCGCGAGCAGCGCGATCACGATCCCCAGCAATTTCCAGCGCTTGCCGGAGCTGGCTTTCCTGACCTGCCGGCCCTCCACCCAATCGTCCCATGACCGCTGCGGGCCGGAGCCGGCGCGGTGGTAGTGCCGGTTGGAGCTGCTGAATTTCGCCGGGCGTTCTGGCGGCAGATTTTTTCTCATGGATGGGGGGAAATCGGGATGAACTCAGGCCTGGGCACGAAAAAGCGCCCCTCCGGCTGACCGGAAGGACGCATGGAAAGCAGGTTGGTCGCCAGCGGCGCGCCAGCTCACTTCGAGTAGATGACCTCGCGGGATTGCTGGGTCTGGATTTCCTGGAACTGCGGCAGCGGACGGAGCGGCGGCTCCTTCGGCTCGCCCGTGCAGCAGCAGGAGGCGGACAGCAGCGCGGAAGCGCTGGCGGCAAGTGCGATGAGAATGCGGATCATAAAAGCGGTGCGGAAGTGATTGGATTTTGGAATTTCCCTATCGGAATCGGTGCCCGGCCCCCGGTGCGGCCGGCCGGGCGGAAGGGGATCACTTGGACGGGGCGACGTACATCGGCTGGCTCGGGGCGGGAGGCGCGCTGGGGCAGCAGGAAGCGGCGAGAACGGCGGCAGCGGCGGCGATGAAGGCAAGTTTCATAGTGGGAACGATTGGTTTTTCTGATTGGAAGCGGGCGACATACGCACGCCATTGAGCCGCGAGACTAGCGGCACGACCCGTGCCTGCAAGGCAAAAGACGGGGCCGGAATCGTCCGAAATTGGCGTCGTTTTCACGGCGAAATCCGCCTTCGCAATCCGCCTCCGCTCCGGTTAGGCTGACCGCCGTTATGGCAGGATTCACAGCGAACGCGGACTACGAGGACAAGGACAGCAACCCCATCCACCTGACCGCCGGCGACGAGGTCACTGTCGGCGTGGCCGACCGCGCCTGGCCCGGCTGGGTCTGGGCCGCGGACAACAATGGCAACGACGGCTACGTCCCCGAGGAAATCCTCGAGCCGCTCGGCGAGGGCCGCTTCGCCGCGCTGGAGGATTACGATCCCGGCGTGCTCACGCTCAAACGCGGCGACAGCTTGGAGTCCCTCCGCCAAATCCACGGCTGGCACTGGTGCCGGAACCAGCGCGGCGAGGAAGGCTGGGCCGCCGGCTATTTGCTGAGGCCGGTGTGAAATCGTGAATGATTTTCCGATGAAAGAGCGCCTCATCGCCACCGCCGTCCGTCCCTTCGACGACGATGCGGAGCTGAAACAAGCATCCGCCGATGTGCTCCGGGAAATGGTCCGGGACGACAATGCGCTGGCGGAACCGGCCATCCAACGTTGGGACCGAACGGACGCGCGGCGGTGGAAATCCGTCTGGCGGATTGCCCTGTTCGTGCTGCTGTTCGCCGCGGTGGAGGTAGTCGTGACGCGGGATTCGCGGGAAGCCGTGAGGTATTGGAAATGGCGGAAGTGAGTGGGTGGTTCGTTCTTCTCGCTGATGCCGGAACCCGACGAGCGGATCTCGCGGAGACTGACCGACAATCAGGAGCCGGGTAGAATAAACCTCGGACCATGAGGTGAACTTCGTCTTCCAGCCTCCTCCCGCATGAGATCCACGGGGTGCGTCGAAAGCTTCTGAAGCTCCAGCAACCAAACCCAATGACATGGCGTACGCGGCCATGAAATCCCCGTCCTGGTTGACTGAACTTCCCTACTGGTAGAGACCTGCGCTTTTTAGTGTTTCTACATGAGGCAGAATCCCGGCTCCGTTTCCAATAGCGCAATCAACCATTCGGTCAACTCCTGCCCAGCAGCACCCTGTGGATCTCTCGACGCGAAGAATACGCTCTCCGCCAGCGAATTTTTCTCATCCATGACCTCCGCTAAAAAACATTATTCGTTGTCTCCAGGGCGCACGGACCACTTTGAGACATGGGATTAGCTTGCGTCTTTTGCAGACTCCATTGCTTGGACTTCAACTCTAATGCCACAACACCAGAATTAAAACCGGCTGCCTATTGCTCCAATGCCTCCAAGTCATCGGAAATCGCACCTTCGTAGTCTTTGATGATATCGGCAACCTGCTTCGGAACAATAAATGACATGGTTCCTTCCTCAAAGTCAGCCCAGTCCATTTTTGGAATTTGATTGGTCCGGCAATTACGGCAGAAAGGAATTTTGAACTTGAGCGTCGTAAATGGCCGATGCCTCATAGTTGTGTTTACCAGCAGGCCGAATACGCCAAAGGTTAAAATTTTGAAGGGAACGATTATTATTGCGAACACCGTTCGAAAAATCTGCCCTGCCATCGTCGAACTCGTTTTTCTCACAACCGTTTTCAAATCGGTCTGATCGCCACAGCCAAAACATAGAGCAGGCAATAGCTGTCCTTCCCATATAGTGATCTTGGTTCGGGTCGGATCTGCGCCGGGACTTTCAGGATCTTTTTTGCAAGCGGGGCAAATTTTCTTTTCGGTAAGAATCACTCTCGCGTAGCAATTCGGACATTCGATAGAGCGCATTTCCCTGGTTTTCTAGTGTATCAAGTTAATCATCCTTATTTTTTTTGGAAATATCCATCCTAAAAATATACTCATTATAAATAAATTGAAATAAGTAATTACTATTAGGCCTCCTCCAAAAAAAACGACGTTTTTCAACGTGAATATACGCATTGATCCAGAACCAAATATTGAAACTCCAATAAGACAAAAAAGTGATAACAGTTCAACCAGGGGCATAATGGAAATGCCGGATCTAGTTTCTTTATCAGAGTTTAGTCTTCGGCGAGCTATTACCACAGGGAGTCCAAAATTCCAAATACACTTTAGAACCAAGATTCCGGCAAAAAAATATAGTGCTGCGTCAATAATCATTTCCCAATTATTCTTTGGCCCCTTATGCCCTTAATGCTTTCCCATTCACTCGGCTCTTTATGCGACCTCGATTTTGCACATATTTGCGCTCGAAAAATATTCGATTTTTGTTTCTGCCACTTGTTGCCCAACCGCCTTTGCTATTGCCACGCCTTCTCGATCCAAGGTGCTATTTTCCTCTTCGTTCTCAAACTGTCTGAAGTGGGCATCCTCATATTTTAAAAGCCATTCTCTAATTCTACATTTCAACTCATCTTGCAGACCGAGTTCGTTAAGTTCTAAGTAACCTCCGGCAACGGAATCTCTGATTCCGGTCCCTGACAACATTCCATCTACTGTTAAATATTTCATTGTCACTTTCCTGGTCTAAAGAATCGATGATCAATAACACCATCTTTTGTCAGCCCCATCTCGAAGAATCCCGCTTTGCCGTTCATGGAACCCGAACTTTGATATAAATTGTATCCATTATTTTTTGGAATTGGCTCCGTAGCTAAAACAATATCGTCAAAACTATATGGAAAATTATGACTTACCGGATCCTGAACTCCGCGAGCACGGACGCGACTTGCATAATCATAACCATGGCTATACGCGTAATCTGAAGCATAAGGTTTTGTATTTCCGAGAGGACCAATTTCACCGGACATCGCTTCTGAGGCTCCTGCAACAAAACCCACTGATATGGCGTAAGCGGCCATGAAGTCTCCGCCACGGTCGGCTGAGCTTCCCTCTTGGTAAACACGTGCATTTTTGAGTGGTTCTACATGAGGTAAGATGCCCGTTCCGTTTCCAAACGCTCCATCGATCAACCTGTCGGCTCCCGCCGCTGCCGCTCCTTGAGGATCTTGTGAGGCGAAAAACATGCTCTCGGCCAAGGAATTCGCCTTGTCTTTGATTTGCCCCCAGAGGTCATTTTGCGCGGCTTCCAATCCAAAAGGGTCGCTGCGGCTAATTGGATTTCCATCTGCGTAAGCGAACCAGTTGCTTCCGCCGCTGAAGCCGCTTGGATCTGCATTGAGGAAACGCATCAGGTAGGGGCTGTAATACCTCGCACGCATGTTGAGCAATCCATTTGCATCGGATTGAACCCCGGCTTGGCCGTTGTAAAGAAAAGGTGTGTCCATGTCGCCCTGCTTTGAGACGATCAGCCCGAAGCCGGAATAGGCTGCTCTGCCGATCACGTTGCCGTTGTCGTTGGTCCGCGTGAGCGCGCTTCCGATCTGGTCGAAATGGTAGGTCTTGGTGGCGTCAGCCTCATCGGCTTCGTAGAGTAGGCCGATGCCGTAAACGTAGTAAGTTTTCGAGGTGTCCGGGTGATGCCGGACGAGGAGTTTGCCGCTGCCGTCGATGGCATCGCGGGTGGTGCCGCCGGTGTCGGTGAGGGTGCGGCGGCGGCCTTCGGAATCATAGGTGCAACTGACGCCGTCCGCGCTGATGAGCTGGTTGCGCGAGTTATATCCCAAGCTGACCAAGCCAGAGTCCGACCGGATTGGCCCAAGAGTCATGTTCCCGTCCGGATCGTGGTTGACGGTCTGGCTGTTGGCGGTCGCGATCCGATTGTCGTCATCGTAGGTGGCGGTGAAAGTGGGCTGTTGCCAGCCGGAATTGACTATTGGTGCCTGGAAGCGACTCTTGATCTGTCCGGCGGCATCGTATTTGAAGTTCAAATACGAGAATAACTTTCCGTTCGCGCTTTCCTTGATGGAAGTAAGTTGTCCTGCCGCATCGATGACTACCGCCGCACTGGTGCCGTTGGGCCGCACAATGCCAGTCATGCGACCGATGCGGTCATAGTGATAGGTTGTGACACGGTCTGACCAATCTTTGACGGTTTCCAGCAGATTGCGGGCGTTGTAGGTATAATCCACATGCCTGCCAGCCGGGAAGGCGATGTCAGGCGGGTAAGTCAGGCGACTGAGGTTCCCTGCGGTATCGTATTCATACTTGATCAGGTCACCATCGGCTGTGGTAAATGTTTCAAGCCTTCCGCGTTCATCATACGTGCGGGTGATGACATCGGTGCCCTCGCTGACTGTGAGAAGCTGGCTGGCGGCACTGTAGCCGTAAGTGATCTGCCCTTCGGGATCAATGCGCGTGTAAGGACGCATATGGGAATCATAAGTCAGGTGGGTAACCTGGGTAGATGGCTCGGTGATGGTCTTGACGAGATCGTTCTTGTAGTAGTCCGTCGTCGTGGTCTTGCCGGTGGGTGTGGTGCTTGTGAAAAGGCGGTTCGCGTCATCGTAAACCGTCAGATGGGTTTTTCCACGGCGATTCCGGCGTTCCTTGGGGTTTCCGTTTCCGTCATATTTGAACCGTGTATTCTTGGTCAGCGCATCATATGAGAACCAGGGTTCTCCTCGCGGGGTATAGGTGGTGGACGTGACCCGCAACAGAGGATCTGTCATTGAATTCGGACGGCTGTCCTTGTCGTAGCGGATCAGGGAGGGGCGAGTAAGGGGATCAGAGGATTCCTTGATTCGTTTCGCCTCGTCGTCGATGAGGGTAATGGTGTGGCCGAGGGAGTTGAACGTGGTGTCGGGAAGGTCACGCTGTTCGTAGGTGGTAGTAGTGACGTTGTTCAAGGAGCTTCCGCCGTTCACCGGGATTGCAGGAAGAGTGGTTGTCTTGATTTTTTCAATGGCCGAGTAGGTGTAGCCGGTGGCGTTGCTCCTCGGGTCGATGGTGGATTCCGGCAACCCGGCGTTGTCATAGGTGGTCTCGATGATTGCGGCTGGCTTTCCTGCGATGGGCGGGAGAGTCGTGGTCCGCAACTGGCGGCGCTTGTTATAGGAATAGGTGGTTTTGCGCCCCAGTCCGTCGGTCAAGGTTTCCACGTCGCCGTATGAATTGTAGGTGTAGCTCGCTACCAGATTTGAATTCACGAGGGTTTCCTGGAGCTGACCCAGACCATTGTAGTTGTAATCAGTGACGTTCAGCTCCGGATCTGTCACGGTGTCCACCTCCCCTGCGGTGGTATAGGTGGTGTTTGTCTCGCGGGCTAGTGGCGCGGTGACGCGTGTCGATTGGTGCTGTGCGTTGTAAAGATTGACCGTGGTGATCTTGCCACGCTTGTCGGTGATGGTTTCCACGCGATTCTGGCCGTCATAGGCCATCACGGTATCTAGGACAATCTCGTCGGTGGTGGTGGTCAGGTTGTTGTTCTTGTCGAAGTAGTAGTCCACCTGCTCCAGCTCTGGTGAAAGCGTGTAGAGCTTCCGGTCATGACCGTCATAGTAGGTCTCACTGCGGTTGCCAAGCGGGTCAATCGTGGCAATTGCCCGTCCCCGCTGGTCATAGAGATAGCTGGTGCGCCCGCCGACAGGGTCCTCTTCGGTGTTGCAGTAGCCGGAGTAGGAGAGTGTATAGGTCTTGTTGGCATCCCCTAGGCTGAGTTGTTCCACCACCCTGCCCTTGGCGTCATAGTTGTTATGGACGATCACCCGGTTAAAAGGGTCTTTGGTGTCGGTGACTTTGTGATCGGTGTCGTATAGGTAGGACCAGACCTTGCCCTCGACATCAGTGCATGAAGTGAGGTCGTCTCCGGTGTACCCAAACACCACCGACCGGCCAAATTGATCAGAGACCGAGTCAATCCGGCCCGCGGTGCGTGAGAATGTCAAGGCGCGTCCGTATGAATCCGCTACGCCGGTTAGGAGTCCGGCAGTGTAGGTGAATGTCTGTGACTTGCTCCAAAGGTCAGTGATGCTGGCAATCCGTCCCGACGTGTTGAAAGTGTAGGTCGGGCCGTTGCGCTCGGTGAGTGTGTAATATTCGCTGCCTCCGCTGCCATTGAGGACCAAGGTCATGTTCATTCCTGCGGGAGCCTCGTAACTTCCGTCCGGCATCCGGATGAATTCGATGGTCCTGTTGCCAAGAGTGACGGCGACCGCATTGTATTTTAGCTGATCGATGGCCCAATGAACCGCCAAGGCCGCCGTGGTCCACTCCTTGGCATTTGCGTGGTTCTTGTAGAGGTCCGCTGCAACCTGCATGGCGGCGAAAAACGGTGTCGCTTGGTAGGAGATGGTTCCTGCGAGACCTGCGGTGACGGAGCTGCGTTTGGTGGCGGAGATTTCGTAGCTGTGTGTCCATCCGTAACCAAGGCCGGGGGATTTGTCGTAGCGGCTGTTGGAATTGTAGTGGCGGGAGAACGACAGTCCACGCGGTGACGAGCCGGAACCGACCGTCAGCTCGATCTTATCCGAGACCCACGCTCCGGAGAGCATCTCCACCGGTTCAGCGGCGAAGTTCATGGAGGTCGTGTAGGGAGTGTAAGGAACTTTCTGGCCGGAGGTGGCGCTTGCCGTGTAAGACGGGCTAGAATTCGCCCAGGTGGCAAGAAATCCTGCGGAAACAGTTCCCGGCTGGCTGTTGTAGCCGCCGAAGTAGCCTCCGGAAATCTTCATCAACATGCTGGATGGGCGCTCGATTGCATATCCATAGCCTTTCCACTGATTGACGGTGATCTGTCCGTTTTTTGGCAACAGGGCAATTCCCGGATCTGTCGCGCTGTTGACAGCGTTTCCCAGTTCTGCTGTTCCGGTGGGAGTCGCCGTGCCTGTGCCGGTTCCCGCGCCGGTGGCGGTGAATATCGTTCCAACCGTGTTGTTGGCCGCGCCTACGAGAGTGTAGTTGGTGGTGCCGACGGTGGTGATCTTGTATTGGACGCCGAACAGGAATTCTCCCGCCGTGGTGGCCTGACCACTATAGTTGATCAACAAGCCCTTTACCGTGTTCCAGTTAGACGCCTTGGCTCGATAGATCGGAATCGCCTGCTGATTGGCCAGGTAGATCATCTTGATGGTCGAGGTGGCGCTCTTGTCGTCTCCCTGCATTTGCTCGATGACGCCATGCTCCATCGCACTTGAAACGAAGGCTCCAAATTGGAAAAATTGTCTTTCCAAGGTTAAATTCTCATCACGGTTGCTGTCTCCGGTAGCCTGGAGTCCAACGTCGATGTAGTAGCTTTGCTCTTGCGCGACTCTTCCGAAGCGATGGTGCCAGAGTGGCAGCATATCGAACAAGGGAGCGGTGACTTGCGCCTGCTTCCACGTCTGGTAATACCATTGCAGCCCCATGATGTTGAGGATCTCCGTCTTGACCCTCCAATCGCTCTCTGTCAGCCCACTGCGCCGATAGGCATCAAGCACTTCCTGCCGCGCCCGCGAAGTTTTTTCAGGATTGCCGAAGCAATAGACCAAAGCGTAGGCATAGGAGTTTCCTTTGAGATAGGCTTTGGTTTCACTCTGGTTGTTTCTGCCGAAGGCGCTGTCCGTGTAGGGTGAATCCAGCGATCTGGTAAAGTGGTTGTGGGAGGCATTCAACTGGATGTCCACGGCTCCACCAGTGACAGTGAAGGAGCTTCCCACCAAAGTTTCATCAAGACGGATGCTGGCGGTGTTACCGGACCAAGCCAGCGAGAGTTTGCGCCCCTTGAGTCCGGGCATGTTGAGCGTTTGGTTGAAGAGCGTGGTGGTGAATGCCGGACTGGCGGCATTGTAGTTGTAGGTCCCGCACTTGATCTGAATCTTGGACATTTGCGCGGTTGGTATCGCACTTCAAGTTTGCACGGCCTGCCATGGGCATGCGGTCCATACATCCACAGGATCGATTTCGGAAAAGTCCTGATAGATTGACATGCGGATGCGTCGGCTTCCCGTCACCAGGTCCACGTCCAGTTCGTCCCTGTTGTTCCTGAGGTAGGTTCTCAGAGCTTGCGAGTAGTTGCCCAGGCGGGAAGAAATGTTGGTGTAGTTGAGACTGGTCACCGAGTCGGGTGATGAGGACACTGTTCCGGCGGCATCCGCGAGTATCTGTGAACGCGAGTATCCGGTCGCGCTCGCAATACCGATCCCCGCGAAGTCGTAATGAGGTTTCAGGGCCGGCAGCATTTGCCGCGTAATTCCACCCACGCTCAATTCCACCCAAACTTGGGGGATTGAGAAAATCAATTCACCACCCGAGAGGTAGGGATCAGAGATAGAGTAGCCGGATCTTTGGAAAAACTCGATCCCCGCCGCTAGCTTTCGATTGTTGGGTGTGGCAGCCAATCCAACATAGCTGTCGGTAAACTGCTGATCGGACATGTGGGAAAACGGAGTGGCGGAAAGGCCGGTCCAGAGAGTCATTACATAATAGGAAAAATCACAGGCTCCATACTTGTAAGTTGGATTCTTTCCTGATGCCCTAAGGAGAGCCACGAGTAGCGAGGCTTGGTCAAAGTCATTGCCGCTCCCTTCGAGCAAGGTCAGATGCGCTCCCTTCTTGCTCCCGTAGTAGGGTTCGAACTCGATAAAGTTATGGACGTATTCGAAGATCTTCAAGGGATTATATTGCAGGCCCGCCGCGAGAGAGGAAATCTCGGGGGTGATTTCGTCCGCCTCGTTTCCTCCCCCCGTGGGAGTCGGAGCGCTTGGTGCTTGGGTCTCGGAAAGTGATGAGGCCGCTTCCTGCTCGCTGATCTGAAAAGGTGGTGGATGCATCCCAGCGCTTGGCGCTGACCGTGAAGAAACCGCCGCCACCCTTGCGGCGACTTCATCGGGCGAAGCGGATCTGGAATGCAACCAGCCGGGATTGCCGTCCTGAGCGCTCGCAGACCCAAGATTAATTGCCAAGGATAGAACCAAAATGAAAATTTGTTTCATAAAAGAAGAGGTTGTTACTGCGCGTTAAGGAGATTACCCTCTTCATCCGGGGCGTAAGCACCACCACCGACTGGTCCGGTCGCTCCTGTTAGCCTCCCTGTGGGATCATAGGTGTAGCTGGCGGGCTGGGTGGCGTTGGCCGCTGAATAATCCTGATTGGGATTCAGGCCCAAATCTGCTTTTTCCTTGTTGGTCAGTCCATCCGGCTGGAGAATGCCGTTCGGATCGGCAATGCCGAGACCGCCAAAATAATACATTTCCCAACCATCGGGCAGACCGTCGTTGTCGGAGTCTCCGCCCGTGCTGTTCTTGTCGAAAGGATTGCTAAACAAGTCGCGGACTTCATAATAATTGGGGATGCCGTCGTTGTCGAAGTCGGCGTCCTTGGCTTCCTGCAGGTCGCGAACCCATGTTTCGTCTGTGAAAATCAGACGAACGAAGTATGTCGGGGAGCTGGATCCAAGCCCCGGGATGGTCCACAGACCGTCGCCAAAGGCCATCACCGGTTGGTAGTTCCAAGCCACGAGATCCGTGCTTGTCTGGACGAAATAGGTTCTGTCGGGCACGCCGTTCCAATCAAGCCTCCATGCACCCGGGGTCACTTCGGTAAGGGTTGGCTGGGATTGCGGTGTTAGTGGCTCTGGATCGGCGCAAACGATTGCCATGGTTGAGATGCCGATCAGCAAGACGCACCGCCCTGTTGTGGACCTTGGCTCGTGCTCTCTGGAAACCGAGAATGAACGGTGGCAGAGGAAATCGAAGAGACGCGGTGGTGCGAGAACTGGATTGAAGAACATGATGAAGTTCCGGGCGGGGTTCATGGCTTGGAACTCGCGTGCTGCGTAGCGCTCCGGCGCGGTTCGGTGATCCAGGTCGTCACGTCCTTGGGCTGCGGTGGATTTGCCAGCAGGTAGGCTTTGCGCTCGGCGCGGGCTTTTTCACGGGCGTGGTAGGCTTCCTCCATTTTCGCGCCCTCCTTGCGGTAGAGGTCGTGGATCTGCTCCAAGGTGTCCATTGCGGGACTTTCCGCGTCGCCTTCGACGATGACGAACGAGGGGCCGCCATCGGCCAGGTCGGGCATTTCGGGAATTTCCGGGGCCTCGTATCCGATGCTTTTCTCCGCGGCCAGTTCCGCCCAACGCTTTGTGTCGGTGTTGCCGATTCCCATCAAGATACCAAAGTCGTAGAGTGTGCCGTCTTGCGCATCCTTCACCCGATAGATGGAAAAACCGCCGAAATGATTTAAATCGAGGTTGCTCCAAGCGGTAACGTCGTTGCCGACCTTCCCATTCGGATAGATTCGCAGGAGAGTGCGGTTGTGATTATAGACGGTGGCGGATAGGAACACGAGTTCGGTGCCGCGATACTTTTCCGCCATCTCCGCAAGTCTGGCGGCGACGGCGGGATCGTGGGGCGACAGTGCGGGAAGCGGTGGCGGAGCATCGGGAAAATTTGGATCTTCGACGAGCTGGACAGTGAAGTTAATCGTTCCCGTGATCGGGGGGAGGTCGGCCATTTCGGGTGCCTCTTTCACATCCATGCGGGTGGTGCGGGAACGCAAGACCTTGAGGTCGATAGGCTTGGGCTTCGGGGCTGATGCCGAGGGTGTTCCGTCGGTGATCGGCACGGGGATTTCGACGTCCCATTTGGAGGTGGTTTCCTGAGCGTTCAGGCTCGCGAGACAGAGACTGATGAAAAGGACCGAAACAATTCTTGATGCTGGTTTCATGGGAAGGCTGATGAGAGTCCTTCCTGGTGGACGGGGAGTTCAAAAGCCGGTACAGGCCGACTGCGATGGCCTTTGGCCGAACTCCCCGAAGGCAGGCGGCTTGGACATTCGCCACCGCCTCCCCGGCCATTTAGGTCGGTTTGGCGGCATCGTTGCGGTCGATGCCGACCGCCTGTACAGAGGTTTTGAAATCCCCATCCACCGGGGTGGACAGCCGGAACTCCATGTGAAGTTGTAGCAGCCAGCAAGTGAAATTTTCATGAAATTGGGACAATTTTCCGCCTTCATGGGCTGTCCCGCTGCCCGTGGTTCTTGATTCGCGGTGACAAAAATCAATTCCATGCCACGCCATAAAGAACTTCCACGTCACCGTATGGAACGGATCTCAGAATGGTTCAGGAACTTTCATCTGGAAATGGAAACTCCTGCTGCATTGCGCCGGTGGCGGCGGTACCGCTCAGCTTGAGCCGGGTGATCTTCATCGGGGGGCGCGTCCGGTCGCGTCGCGTTTAGACACCGGCTTCCGCCCCACAGATTTGGCGGAAGTGGCACTTTCTTCTGTGTCCATTTCGGAATTCGATGATTGCGACACGGAGCAATATCGGGAATGTCTCGCGCTGCTGGAGGCCATTAACACGATCAAACGGGTCGATGCCAGTGCGGTTCTATCCATCCGAACCCGAAAGTCGATATTGAGCACCATGGTCGTTCAGCAAATTCTGGCGGGAAAAGCCTGGATAGCCGGCAACGCGGGAAACGCCGGCGAATCCCGTGCGGTTTCCGGGATCGCCAAACATTTCCTCGGGAGTCTGGTCCGATACGATCCCACCTCCCTCCTCGATGGAATGATTGCAAAAGCTTATGTGGAAACGACCGCCGAAGGAATGGCGTCCGCAGCGGAAAAACTGGAGCTGCCGGAGGAAATTGCAATGTGGTCGGGAATCCTTCATCGAGCGGAAGGACTAAAGAATTCCACTCCTCACCGGATACCGGGAAGAGCCGAAGTTTCGGAGCTGATCGCCGGAGGGTTGTTCGGTGTTTCCTTGGAGGTCGGAATGAGGGTGACCCGGAACCCGCCAAACATAACCGACGCGGATTTGAAACCCGGCAGATTGCTGGACCACGAGATCCTGTCGCGGTTTTGCGGATATGTCATTTGGTGCGCGATGGGATTGTGTCTCGCCACGGTTGCTGGCTATCGGTTCCGCGTTTCCCGGCTCGCAAGGAGGTTGGCCACGAGATTTGGCGAACTGCTTGATGGAAGGGACTGGCTTTGGATTCTCGGCTTGGGAGTGGTTTCGCCTTTCTTCTACGTGATGGCGGTGAACCGGCTGACGCCACTGGGAGGCAGGAATTTTGGCATGCTCGGCACCGCCATGCTGTTGCCGGCCGGACATTTCCTCGGCTTGCTTTTGCTTTGGCTGATCGCTCCTGCACAGGTGGTATGCTGGCGTTTGTCCAAGCGGGCGGCGGCATTTGGATTTCCAAGAGCGCCGTGGTTGGGTTGGATCGCACTGGCAAGTGCGACGGTGTTCGTCCCGCTCATCGGGTGGGCGGGTATTACAAGATCGTTTCCCGGATTTTGGCAGGGTTGGTTTGAAAGGCGGGGAATCGACTTGTTTGAAACCGGAGCCGGACCGCAGCGGTTCTGGCTGGCGGTAGCTTTCTGGGGCATACCTGTGTTATGGATCACATTCGCCGCGCTGCGGGCGCTGCTGGATGGCAGCCGGAAGTTGATTTTCCGCGCCACGGCTGCGCGCGCTCTCGTCCCGGCCAGCGCGGCGGCGATGCTTGTGATGGCGCTCGGGACGATGGCTTTTAAAGCCTCCGAACGTCATTGGTTCGAGCGGGAGGAGCTGGGAAAGCTCGATCCGGCGAAGCCCGGCTGGTCGGCTTTCGAATACGACCTCGCTTCACAAATGCGCCGCGAACTGCGCGCTGCGATGAATCCCGAATGACTCCGCGCGGGTTATGATTTCCCGCGCGGCATCTTTCGTTAGGTCAATGCGCGGCGCCCTGTTGCTCTTGAATGTATTCCTGCTTGAGGCCGAGCGTCTCCGGCGCGTGCAGCACGAGCATCTTGAGCCGCACGTCCGCGGGGATGGATTTCCGCGTGGCCAGGGACACGACAATCATCAGGATGATGGAAAGCGGCACGGCCCACAGCGCGGGCTGCTCCGCCAGAATCCGCAGCAACGGGTGGGAAACCCAAAAAACGTTGAGTCCGTCGGGAACCCAGGTTCCGCCGTGCGCGAGAGCATAGGCTTTCCCGGATTTCGCGGCGATGTCGCTGATGCTGGTGGTGGTGACGCATGCCAGCGCCAGCAGGCCGCCGCCGAGCATGCCGGTGGCCGCGCCCTGCATCGTCATGCCGCGCCACCAGACGCTCATGAATAACAGCGGGAAATAACTTGCCGCCGCGATCGCGAAGGCCTGGCCGACCATGAAATTGATATCCAACAGCTCAACCTGCGAGCCGAGCAGCACCGCGACGCCGCCGACGATGACGGCGCTCCACTTGAACATTTTCAGCCGGTCTTCAGGACTCGCGTTCGGCCGCAGCATGCGCCCGTAAACGTCGTGCGCCAGCGCGCCGGTCATGGAAACCAGCAACCCGGAGAACGTGCTCATGAAGGCCGCGAAAGCACCCGCGCAGGTCACGCCGCTGAGGATCGAGCCGAGTATGCCATACTTCTGGCGGATCAGAATTGGCAGCTCCAGCACCACCTTGTCCGGACCTTTCGAGCCGGTCGCATTGTACAACTCCGGCAGGAAATTCCGGCCGATGACGCCGAACACCGGCGGAAATACATAGAACACGCCGATGAGAATCATCACCCACATCGTCGTCCGTTTCGCCGCCACTCCGTCCGGGTTGGTATAGAACCGCACCAAGATATGCGGCAACCCGGCAGTGCCGCAGACCAAAGCGACGATCAGCGAGAAGGTATATAACAAGGACAGCGGCCGGGCCTCGGCGGCGCTCATTCCCGCATTCTTCGCGGCCTTGGTGGTAAGCGGGCCGAACGGGGAAATCCAGGCCTCGTCCGTCGGCGCTTTTTCCGGCAGCGGTTTGCGCACGTTGGGATTGAAGGCCGGGGCGGGATCGGCCGGATTCACCGTCCGGACGATTGCGGGCGATGCCGGGTCACCATTGAGCGAGAGGTTTTTTCCATAGCCGCCATAAACCGAGAGCAGCACAAAGATCGGCACGGAAATGGCGAACATCTTGATCCAATACTGCACCGCCTGCACCAGCGTGATTCCCTTCATGCCACCGAGTGCGACATTGAATGTGATGACCGCGCCGACAAGGGCGACCCCTACCCAGTAAGGCAGACCGGGAAAGATATAGGCCAGCGTGACCCCCGCGCCCTTCATCTGGGGCATGGTATAGAAGAAACCGATGAAGAGCACGAAGCACACCGCGATTTTCCGGAACACAGGCGAATCGAAGCGGCCTTCGGCGAAATCCGGCACGGTATAGGCGCCGAAACGCCGCAGCGGGCCGGCGATGAACAACAGCAAAAACAAATACCCGCAGGCATAACACACCGGATACCACAACGCGTCGTAACCGCTGAGCATCACCATGCCCGCGATGCCCATGAAACTCGCGGCGCTGAGATATTCTCCGGAAATGGCGGAGGCGTTCCAGCCGACGGAAACCGAGCGGCCCGCGACGAAGAAGTCGGATGCGGATTTCGACGTCTTGGCCGAGCGGAAACCCATCACCAGAGTGATGAAAACGGTGATACCCGAAAGGGCGATAATCCAGGGATCGATGTTGGAAAGGTCCATGATGTTAGCGGATTAGGACTGACACTTGTTGCCGGCGGCGGCGTGATTCACTTCCGCGGTTTCCAGCAGGATCGAGCGGCTGATGAAGATCCGCGCGATGACCCATACATAAGGAAAGAACAGCACCCCGAGCACCAGCCAGCTCAGCGGGAATCCGCCGACCCGCCGGGCCATGATTTCCGGCAGGTAATAGTTGGCGAGCGGCAGCCCGAAGAGCAGCAGCAGGAACGCCGCCGCGCATGAGATGGAAAGCCGGAGCTGGCGCTTCATCAGCCCGGCGAGGAATTCCTCGCTATGGATGAAATCGGATTCGGTGGGAGGGGTCGGAGGCATCGGGGCGGGATGGGTTGGAGCGCGGGGAAACCGGCTTTTTCGAAGTCCGGTGAGGACAGAAACCCGCGCCCCGCGCGTCAAGAACCATTTCCCGGCGGCATCAATCCGGATTTATGACGGATTCAGCCGCCACCCGGAGTTCCTCGATCAAGCACGAACCGATTTGTTCCTCGAAAACGGCCAGCCCGCGCGATTCCATCGCCGCGCCGAGTGCTGCCGCCCACACGGGGTGAAAGGATCTGCCCCGCAAAGGCACGGTGGCGGGGGAGGATTCGTAGATGGCGGCATCCATTTGCCAAGGCAGGGCCGCCGTCTCGCGGATGAGCTGATCCGCAATGCGCAGGCCCGCCCAATCGAAATCCGCGTGGACGCGGAGGGCTGCGCCGGCTTCGCGCAGGCGGCGCAGCAGGAGCATCGCGGCGCTGGCGGGCTGGCCGTTGGTGCAGACGAGCGGGGCGCATGCGGGACCGAGTTCGGCGGCGGCGCGGCCTAGCAGGTTGGGATTTTCGCAAACGAAAACTTCCCGCATGGACGGCGGAAGCGGGGAAAAGGAAATGCCTGCCAAATGCCGCAGCGGCAGGAAAACGGGCAGTCCTTCGCGGCGGTGGAGGGCGAGGATATCTTCGAACGGCGAGCCGGCCGAGGCGGTTAGATTCAGCGCGAGGACGGGGGCGCTAAGGTCGTCGCACAACACCCCGGCGGCGGCCCAGGCGCGGCGGCGGCTGGCGGCATTTCGCAAGCCGTCGATGCCGTGGCGCTCGCGGATGGCGCGCAGGCAGAGGGTGGCGAGTGCTTGGCCGCGGTCGAGCGCGTGGCTGTCGCCGGTGGCGGCGGCGGCGAGATCGGCGAGGAGAAGATTGTCGGCGGGGAGGGATTTCAGGATGGCGATGGCGCGACGGAGAAGGAACTCCGCCGAGACGGGATCGTCTGCGGAAAGGCGTTTCAGCAAGCCTTCGGATTCCAGCTTCGCGAGCCAGGCGGCGTCGGAACCGGCCAGCTCGCGAGCGATTTCAAACACGGCGGACCACGCGCGCTGGCGTTCTTCGCGACCGGCGATTTCCTCAAAGGCTTCGGGCCGGCACGCCCGCACCAGCGTTTCCAGCGAGGATATGCCGAGTGTCCCGCACAGCCGGGCGGGCGTGAGCGTCAGGCTTCCGCCGCCCGTCGAGCCGCGGCCTAGCAGGTCGTCGATGGCGCGGCGTTGCTCCGGCGAAACGGCGCCCAGCGCGAGCGGCCTCTCCAGCGAGCGGCCCGCGCGGACCCGCCGCGCCAACCGGTCCGGCAGCCATGCCAGCTCGGGAGCGGCGAAGATCTCGCGAAGGGATTCGGTGGGATTCATTGGAGCTGGTGGACCGGATTGACCTGATTCCCTGGCGACTTCATTCTGCGGCCTCCACGCGGTCGCGTCCGTTCCACACCCAGCGGGTGACGGCCACGGCGTCCACCTGCGGGTGGGAAGTGAGTTGGCAGATCGCCAAGTCCGGCAGCGTCGGGTAGCAGCCCCACTCGCGCTCGCTGGTCATCACGAAATCGAGGTCGAAATTCACCAGCAGCTCCATCAGCCCGGCGCGTGTCGGCGAGTCGATGCCGACAAAAACCTCGTCCAGCAAGATCAGCCGCGGCGCGTGCGGACCGGCGCTGCGGTAGTGCGCAGCGGCGGCGGCGAACTGCGGCATCGTCAGCATGAGCGCCTTCTCGCCGCCCGATCCGGTGCCGTAGGTCTTCTTGGTCAGGCGTTTCCACGTCCCGTCCTGGTGCCGCTCCACGGCGAAGCGGTGCCATTTCCGATAGTCCAGCGCGCGCGTCAGATGCTCTTGCAGTGACGCTCCCTCATCCGCCCGACGCGCCGCCTCGATGCGGCTTTGGAGGAAATTTCCCATCGCCTCGCGCTCCACCGGCGACCAAGCAGCGGTCATTTTCAGCAGCTGCCGCCGCGCCGTTTCCAGCTCCGGCGGCGCGTCCGGATCGACCTCCCAGCGGAATCGCAGCTTGATGCCGCTGCTCGTGGGGTGGGCGGCCATTTCCTCGTTCGCCTCGCGCACCCAGTCCTCGCCGGCGCGGATGCGGCGCTGGAGTTCGGTCGCGGCCTCGCCGATGAGGTGGTTCTCGATGACCTCCCTTTCCTTCGCGGTGAGCATCTCCCGGCGGCTCGCGATTTCACCCGCCAGCGATGCCGCCAGTTCGCGCATTGTCCGCGGGCGGCCTTGGAAATCGCAGGTCACCACGAAAACGCCGTCGCCCAGCACCTCCGCCGCCGGATGGTAGCCGCGCATCGCGAGCTCGTTCTGGAGGCTGGAAAATTGCGCGTGGATGCCGCTTTGGAACCGCCGCCAAGCCTCGTCCGCCGCATCGACCGCGCCGAGTTCCTGGTCCAGATCGCGCGCCAGCCGGACCGCTCCAGTCGTGGAAATCTTCGCATCCTCCGGCTGGAGAGCAGGCGCGGCCTCCTCGATCAGCCGCTTTTCCGCCAATGAAAGCAGCGCCCGCACCGCCTCGTCGCGAGCCGTCCCGCGGACCTCACGCTCCGCCCCGGCGGTCGCGGATTTCTCCGCCAGGACCGCTTCGGCGACCTCCAGTTTTTGCAATGAAGCGGCCAGCGCGTGGCCTTCCTTCTTGAACTCCGCCACCGCCGTTCGCGCCGACGCGAGCCGGGCCAGCACCTCGTCCGCGCCCGCGCCGATCGTTTCCCGCAGCGTCTCGAATCTTGCCCAAGCCTCGCCCGCCAGCCGCGCGACCCCGCTCTCGCGTTCCGCCGCCCCGGCCGCGCGCCCCGCAGCATCCGAGGCCAGCCGTTCGTCCGCCGCCAGATCCGCGCGCGCCTCGCCCGCCCGTTCCCACGCCGGCCACAGCGCGGCGGCGGCGTTATTCAATTCCGCCATCCGCTCGCGCAGCTCCGGCGTCTTTTCCTTCCAGCCGCCGAGTCCCAAATCCGCCGCATCGCGGTCCCGCTCCTCCGTCGCCAGCCGCGCCGTCTCGCGGGCTGCCGCCAGCGCGCGATCCGCTTCCTCCAGCCGCACCCGCGCTCGCCTCGTGGCCGCCGCGGCCGCGTCCAGCGCGGCAGCCGCCTCGCGCAAATCCGCCACCGGGGGCGCGCCCGCCGCCTCGTCCCGCAGCAGTTCCAGCCGCGCCGCCAACCGATCCAACGCAGCGCCGATTTCCGCCAGCAGCGCGGAAATCCGGGCCGTTTCCGCCTCCAACTCCGCGATCCGCCGGGCGCGCGCCGCCTCCCGCGCCGCGTGGCCGATGAATTCCGCCTCCGCCTTTTTCCAAACGCCCGCCAGCCTGCCGTGTTGCCAGCGCCCGCTCTCCGCCACCCAGGTCGCGCCCTCGCCGGACCGCGCGCCGATCCCCGCCAGCACCCGTCGAACGATTTCCTCCGGCACGCCCGAATCGCCCGGCGTGGCGGAAATCACCGCATTCAGCCCGCCCGCGGTCTCGTGCGCCGGGGAAAATACCGCCTCGCCCGTGGCCGCGTCCAGCGCCTGCCCGTCCGGCGTGATCCACGCATCCAGCAGCCCCGCGGCTTCGAGCGCCGCCTCGTAGCCCGCCCGCTTATCCGCACCCACCTCCTCGCGGAAATCGCAGATTTTCCACAACGGCGCACCCGCCAAAGCCGCGCGGTTTCCGGCAGACCGCGGGAAATTCACCACCGGCGCCGGGTGCCCGCCCTCCCGCAGCGATTCCAGCTCCGCCGCTACCACCGCCAGCTCCGCCGCATGCGTTTCCCGCCGCCGCCGCTCGCTGTTTATTTCCTCATTCAGCGAGTCCTCGCCCCGCCGCCGCGCCGCCTCGATTTCCGCTTCCAGCGGCGTCGTGCCCGAGCGCTCCTCCAGCCAATCCGCGAACGCCGCCTCCCAATCCGTTCCGCCCGACGGCCTGAGCTCCGCCAAACCTTCTTCCCATCGGTAAATCCCCGCCGCCAGATCCGCCAGCGCCGCAGCCCGCGCCTCGCCCGCCGCGATTTCCTCCTCCCGCAGTCGCGCCACCTCGCCGCCGCGGTCGTCGTGAATCCGCCGTGCCTCGCGCTCCCGCCGGCGCGTCTCCTCCAGTACCCGGTTCCGTGATTCCACCTGCCGAATCGCGTCCGCCCGCCGCGCCGCCGCCGCCTCGAATTCCCGCCGCGCCGACTCATCCGCCGGTTCGGGAAATTTCGGAAAATCCACATCCACCGCCCGCCGGTCCGCCGCGTTCCGCGCCTCCGCCAGCGTTTCCCCGCGCTTCGCCAGCCGATCCGCGCTCGTCCCGCGCCGCACCTCCGCTTCGTCCGCCACCTGCCGCGCTCCGGCGGCCTCCGAGATCGCCCGTTCATGGAAATCCGCCTGCTCCCGGCTTTGCCTTTCCGCGTCCCGCAGGGTTTCCACGCCCTTCATTTCCGGGCTGTCCAGCAAAGTCCGCTCGCGCGTTTCCGCCGCAGACAGATTTTCCGCCGCCGTCCGCCGCGCCGCCGATTCCCGCGCGATTCCCGCCGCGGTTTCCTCGATTTCCCCGCCCAGTCTCGCCAGTTCCCGCTGCACCGCCTCGAACGCGCTGTGCGCGCCCCGTACCTCATCCGCCCGGCGTTTCACCGCCACCCGTACATAGCCGAGGTAGTCGCGCGAGAACTCCTCCACGCCCCGCAACGCGAGCGCGAAATCCTCCAGCTGCTCGCGATCGCTCTCCAGCGCCCGCAGTGAAACCGCGATCGTTTCCACCAGCGCCGGCGCCAGCGGCGGCAGCGCGTTTCCCAGCAAGCGCGACAGATCGTCCTCACGGAAGTCCCGCATGATCTGCGGCTTGCGGAGCTGGATCAGCAGGTCCAGCAGCGGCTCGTAGCGGTCGCCCAGCCTGAACAACGCCCGGTCCACCGCCGCCCGGTGCTCCCGCGCCGTGCGGAACACGTTATCCACGCCCACCGCCGCCGCCAGCCGCTCGCGGTTCAGCGGGAATCCATCCTCCGAGACCAGCCGCAGCTTCCCGCCCACCCGCATTTCCGTCACGAAAAACCATTTCGACGCGATGCCCGCGCCCTTCCGCGCGTGCAACCCGCAGCCCAGCGTCAGGAAATGGTGGCCGCCGTCCTCATCCACCCGGCCGAATTCGATCCAGGTGTAGCCCAGCCGGTTCTCCTCCTTGTCCATAAGAAGGTTCCACTCCACGCGTTTCGCGGAATCCCCGTCCGGCTCCACCCGGTGCGCCGCCAGCTCGCCATCCAGCAGGAACGGCAGTTGCATCGCCAGCACCCGCGATTTCCCCGTCCCGTTCAGCCCCCGCAGCAGCAGCCGCCCGCGCTCGAAGCGGAACTCCTGCTCGTCGTATTTATAAATGTTCACCAACCCGCTCCGCAACGGCTGCCACCGCGCCAGAGCGGGGATAGGCAGTCCGGCAGGTTCGCGGAAATCGGTCATCGCGCCGAGTTCGCGAAATCCCGAAACGGACCGCGAGATTTATCTCGCGAGTGTCGGAGTGTAAGACCTGCAAACCGAAGGAAACTCGCGAGATGGATCTCGCGTCCGTTCGCCACTTGGCGGACGATTTCTCTATTGTCCGGAAAACAAATCGGCCTCTTCCTTTCCTCCGGCCGCCTCTTCCCGCAACCCGTACCTCCCGATGACCGGAAGCGGGCGGATGAGGTCGCCTTCCCGGCGGAGGAGGGCGAGGCCTTCGAGGCGCTCGATGACCAGCGCGGCGAGGGCGCGGTCCTGGCCGGGATCGCGAGCGTTTTTCCGCCAGCGGCGGTGGTGCTCGGCAATGAGGGCGGTCGTTCGGGCGACGAAGGTTTCAAAGGTGACGGCGGTGCCGGGCATTTCCCTCAGCAGGCCTGCCAGCCAGGTGGCGATGAGCAGGGTGAGGTGGCCCTCGGTGCCTTCCTCGGGCAGGCCGTAGTCGGTGAGTTCGCCGGTGAGATCGGCCATGGCGATGCCCTCGGCACGGACCTCGCGGACGAGGCCGGTGGCGCTCTCGATTTCCGGCAAAATGCTGCCGCGCTGGCGGTCGAGGTAGGTTTTTTCGTCCTCCGTCAGCTCGTCGTAGGCCAGCAGCGGATCGTCGAGGAGCTGGCGAAAAATCCGGGCGCGCAGGCGTTTGTGGCGGGCCTCGTCGTCCGCGGCGGGTGGCAGCGCGCCCTCGCCCAGCGCGGCGAGCTGGGCGGGGAAATCCGTTTCCGAAACGAGCGATGGCGGGCGGGCGGCGGCGAGCAGGCGGGCGAGGACGGGCCGGTTCACATTGTACAAAACGTCGTGGCCGGCGTCGGTGACGTAGCGGTCCTCCTCGCCTTGGACGCGGGTCAGCACGCCCCAGCCGACGAGCAGGCGGAGCGCTTGGACGAGGTCGCGGCGGGCGTCTTGGTTGTCGGGATCGAGTCGCAGGCCGGCAGCGGCGAAGCGCGGCTCGGCGGCGGCCATGCCGAGCATGGCTTGGAGCGTCTGGCCGAGCGTTTCCTGGCGGTCGGCGCGGGAGAGATGGGCCAGCGCGAGGCAAAGCATGACGTAGGACCGGCGGCGCAGCGGTTGGCCGGATTTCGCATCTCGGCACGGGCGGGTGGCATCGCCGGGGTGAGCCGGGCGCTTGACAAGGCGGGCGGCATCGCCATCGCTCACGAGCTGCCAGTCAGGGTGTTGCGCGAACCACAGCCGCAGCCAGTCGCGGTGCTTGCGGACTTTGGCGAAATCCCCGCCAGGATCGCTGGCGAGCAACAGCGGCCGGCGCAGCAGCGCGCGGACGGCCTGCCGCCGCTCGTGGCGGATGCCGGCGTCGGCCACCTCGTCGAGCGCGGCGAGGCGGTCGCGGCGGCGGCGTCGTTCGGGTGCGGGAAATGCGGGTTCGCTCATGCCGGGATGGTCTGGTGGGTGGGGCGGATGGTGACCCAGCGGTCGCGCCCGCAGAGAATGCCGGACGGCGTCCGCAACTCAGCCCGGCCGGCGAGTTCGGGGGATATCTCCAGAGAAATCGCCAGCGCGCCGTCGGTGGAAAACGCCTCGCCATTTTCCGCGCCGAGCGCCTCGCCCAGCAAATCGAGCAGCAGCTCGAAGGCCGCGGCATCCAGTTCCTCGAACTCCGAAAGCCGCATCCGCTCGCCCCGCGCGAGCAACCGCCGCGCGGCCTCGATCTGCCCGGCCTGCTCCGCCGCCATTTTCGCCAGCTCCGCCTTTTGTTGCGAGCGATCGCGCACGGATTTCGCCTGGCCCTTGGCCGCCGCCTGGCCGGTGGCGCGGAGCCGTGGCGTGATCCAAAGCGGTTCGGCATCCAGCCAGCTCACGCGCGGCCCGACCGGTTCCTGCTCGCGCTGGTCGAGCGTTTCCCGGTTCACCCGCAGGTGCCGAGCCGGTGCCAGCCCGAACGCGGTCCGCCACAGCCGGTGGCAATCGTCCTCCTCCGGCGCTTCCGCAAACCACAGCGCCAGCGTTTGCCAATCCGCCACCCGATCACTTTTCGAGAGCCGTCGGTCATTGAGATTTTGGAGGGTGAAAAGCAGCGCCGGCACCGCCTCACGCGCCCTCGCCCGCAGGATTTCCGCCTGCGACGGCCCGCCCGCGCCGATGAACCACCGCCGCAATCCCTGCCAGCGGCCCTCCCAGCGGGCCAGCGTTTCCCGGTCGTCCTCCGGCGTGCGCTCCAGCCGGTCGCTCAAATCCCGCTCCGCCACGTCCGACAGTCGCGCCGCGATCCCGGCCGCCTCGACCTCCTCGATTTTCCCCGCGATCTCGTTGGTCGCCAGCACCAGCTCGCCGATGAAGCGCTCGATGTAGCCGATGAGCGCGGTCTTGTATTCTTGGAATTCCGCCGCGCCGATGCCGTGCAGCTCGACCGTCCCGTGCAGCCCGCGGATGAACGCCTGCGCCTGCGTCGTCAGTTCGCGGAACGTCGAATTCAGCTCGCGGAGCTGGGCGTGGAGTTTCGCCACGTCGGGATCGTTTTCCAGCAGGAGCTGGCGCAGCGCGTCGAGAAATCGCGTGATGTCGCGGAGCGCCATCGTCTGCAGTTCGCCCGGCCTGCCGAGGATTTCATGAAACCGCAGCAGCGCCTCCTCTGCCGCCTCGCCCGCCGCCGAAAGCTGGTAGAGAAAACGCGCGCGGTGGAATTCCTCGATCGTCGCCGCCTCCGCCGTGTCCGGCGAGCGCTCCAGATTTCCCCAATCCACGAGTTGGGCCAGCAGCCCCTCCGTTTCCTCGTCCGTCCCGCCGGTCTGCCGCGCCACCTCGCCGGGCCGCAGGTGGATCGTGAAACGCTCGCGCGCTTGGGAAAATTCCGCCAGCACCGCCCGATAGCCCGCCGCCTTTTCCGCCACGAGATGGGCGAATACCCGGTGGCTCCGGTCCGCCCCGGCTGTCGTTTCACGCATGGCGGCAAGCTGCCGGATCCGGCCGCCCGCGAAAAGAAATGAAACGTTAAGTCCCCGGCCGGGCATCCCGTTCGTCTTCCTTGTGAAGCCGGACGGATCCGGCGATATCCCACCACTGAAAATCATGAAGACCATCATTGCCACCGCCACCCTGTTCCTCGCCGCCGCCCAGTTTGGGAATGCCGCCTCGCCCGGATTCGAGCGCATGAAATCCTTCGTCGGCACCTGGACCGGCAAGACCGACATGGGCGGCGGCCCGGAGGATGTGACCATCCGCTACCGCCTCGTCGCGGGCGGCAGCGTGATCGAGGAGCGCATCATGGAAGGCACTCCCAACGAAATGATCACGATGTATTTCGACGACCAAGACGGCAAGCTGGCGCTGACGCACTATTGCATGATGGGCAACCGCCCGGCCATGAAGCTGAAATCCTCGGACAAGGACTCCCTTACTTTTGATTTCGACGCCTCGCGCTGCTCGATCGACCCGGAAAAGGAATCCCACATGCACGGCTTGGTCGTCCGATTTGACGACGCGGACACCATCACCACGAGCTGCAAAGCGATCATGGACGGCAAGGAAATGCCCGCGAATCCTATGACCTTGAAGCGAGTAAAATGATCGCCCCGTAGCCGCGACGGCCGGTCGCCGGGAGAAATCCTTCGCGATCGACCCGCGGGTCCGCGAGGATGGCGGGATGAAATCCATGATTACCGCCGTCTTCCTCGCCGTGGCAGCGGCGTCCGCCGCCCATGGCGGGGATGCCGCGGAGCGGATGCGGGAATTGTGCGCGCAGGCGCCGGAGGATTTCCGGAAACGCCCGGAAGCGGCGGAAGAAATCGATTTCCAGAAAATCGACTACGCGCTGTTGGATGCGGCGGTGTTCCACGAGACGAACCGGCGGCGCGATGAGGAAAAGCTGCCGCCTCTGGCCTTCAAGCCGGAGCTGCGGGAGGCGGCGCTGGTGCAGGCGCGGGCCATGGTGAAATTGCAGAAAGTCACCCACCGGAATCCGGCCGCCGGGGAGGCCGCGCCGTCCGACCGGATCAAGCGGCAGGGCTTGGATGGGCATTATTATGCGGAGAACGTGGCGATGGTTTTCGGCATTCGCTACAAGGCGGGTGAACCGGTAATTCCGGACGAGGAAAACGGCGGCAAAGTCTTCCGCAGGAAGCCCGGCGGCCCGGTGATTCCGCCGCACACCTATTTGTCCTTCGCGAACCATTTGCTGGACGAATGGATGGGATCGCCCGGGCACCGCCGGAACATTCTGGCGGAGGAACCGGGATTTCTCGGCACCGCCTGCCTGCATAGCCGCGACGACATCGGCATGGATGTCTTCTACTGCGCGCAGGAATTTTACGCGCCCTTCGCGGAGTAGCTCGGGACAAGGCTGGCAATCGGCGGGGAGGCTGGCAGTTTCTCCGCGCTTCACGCATGGCGATCTTCCGAAAATCCCTCCCAATCGCGGCGCTTGCCGTGCTCGCCGCGGCGTCTCCGGCCCATGGCGCGGTGGCGAATTTCCTCACCGAGCTGGCACGCGGGCATCGCCAGAACATCGTGACCTACGGCACCAGTCTGACGGCGAATTCCGCCTGGCCGGGGCTGCTGGAAGGGGTGCTCAAGGACGCTTTCGGCCGCCGCAAGGTGCGCCTTTCCAACACGGCGGGCGGCGGGAAGGACTCGCGCTGGGGACTGGCGAATCTGGAGGAGCGCGTCATCCGGAAGCGGCCGGACGTGGTTTTTATCGAGTTCGCGATCAATGACGCAGTGGCGGGTTCGCGGCTGTCCGTGGCGGAATCCATGGGGAATCTGGACGCGATGATTTCCACGATCCGCGCGAAACTGCCGGACTGCGACATCGTTCTGATGGTGATGAATCCGCCGACGGGTGACGCGCTGCGGCAACGGCCGCGCATCCGGGAATACGAGGAGGGCTACCGGGAAATCGGGCTGCGGCGGGAATGCTGGCTGGTGGATTTCTCGGTGGAATGGCGGGAAATCGTCGAGGAACACCCGCAGCGATGGGCCGAGTACGCGCCGGATGGGCTGCACCCGAAGCCGCTGGCGTGCCGCGAGGTCATCCTGCCGCGCTTATTGGAAAAGCTGGGATTTTCCCAAGCGATCGCCGGAACGGAGAGTGAGCGGTGAGCGATTTCGACCCGACGCGCCACAGCAGCCACCCGGGCAAAAGCCGCCGCCATTTGCCGGGCCTCGACGGAGTGCGCGGGCTGGCAATCCTGATGGTGATGATCGGGCATTTCATCACGGTGGGCGACAATCTGCCGAAGAACGCGCTCGGCCGTCTGCTGCACAGCGGCTATACCGGCGTGGATTTGTTCTTCGTCCTCAGTGGGTTCCTGATCACGGGAATCCTGATCGATTCGAAAGACGGGCCGGGATTTTTCCGGGTGTTCTACATCCGCCGGGCGCTGCGGATTTTCCCGCTTTACTACGGATTGCTGGCGGTGTCCTGGCTGACGGTCGTGTTCATCACGCCGCAGGACCGGCAGGTGCTGCAGGGGCAGGACTCGATGGCGTGGTTCTGGCTGTACGCCTCGAATATCGGGATCGCGGTGAAAGGCGATTGGCTGGCCACGCCGACATGGGTGGGGCTGGGGCATTTCTGGTCGCTGGCGGTCGAGGAACAGTTCTACATGGTCTGGCCGCTGCTGGTTTTCGTGCTGCCAGTGCGCTGGCTGAAGTGGCTGTGCGCGGCGCTGGTGCTGGCCAGTCCGTTGATTTTCTGGGTGTTGATGCGGGAATGGGCGAATTTCGGCGGGTCGCGGGGCGGGACCGCGGCGGTTTACGTGTCCACGCTTTCGCGGCTCGGGGTGCTGGCGGCGGGCGGCTGGCTGGCGGTGGTATGGCGGGAGCCGGGAACCTGGCAGCGGCTGTCGCCGATTTTGCCGATCATGGCGGTATGGGCGGGCGTCTTGTTGCTGCTCGAACGCTCGGTGGCGCCTGGACTTTCCTTCGCCGAACCCTCGCTGGTTCTGCTGCTTGGCGGCGCCTCCGTCGGCATGGCGGCGGCCGGGACCGGCGGGCGGATTTGCCGGCAATTTTTCGAATCCGCCACCCTGCGCTGGCTCGGGAAATACAGCTACGGCATCTACGTTTACCACCACGCGCTCAAGCCGGTGTGGGTCCGGCTTTTCTGGGACGGCCGGCTCGAGGGCGTCGCGGGCGGCGGCTGGCTGGCGACCGGGTGCTACATGATTCTCGCCACCACTGTCTCGCTGCTGCTGGCGTGGCTGAGCTGGAAATTCTTCGAAATGCCGATCCTCTCGCTGAAATCCCGCTTCGCCTACCGCCCGGCGGCGACCCCCGGGGCCAGCCCGTGCGCGACGAATTGATCGAGGATTTGCGCCGCCATTTTCCGGTGCGTGGCGACGGTCGGGTGGCCGTCCGAGACGTAGCCGTCGGGAAATCGGTCGAAGGTGGCGTAGAAGACGTGCCCGGCCGGCTTTTCCGCGGCGACGACGGCGGCAATGTTCTCCCGCGCCCAGTCGGTGTAGGGGCTGAGCGCGACGATTTCCGCGTGCGGATGCCGCAGCCGGATTTCCGCGATGAGCTTGCGATAGGCGGTGCGGAATTCCGCGGAATCCGCCGGCGCGACGCTGCCGTCGGCTTGTTTCAGCCCGCTGTAGTCGTTCAGGCCCAGCGAGATGACGACAATGTCCGGCTGCGCCTCCGAGAATTTCCACGGCGGACCTGCGGTTTCCATAAGCGTCCAATCGTAGCGCTCCGTCATGGGGTGCTCCCGTTGGCCGTTCCACGTGCGGACGAGGCCGGAGCCGGAGCGGCAGACGGCGGTGATTTCCGCGCCGAGCGAGCGGGCGAGGACGGCGGCATAGCCATCGGCGAAATTCGTCACGGGCATTTTCGCCGACCACGGCAGCGTCGCGGCGGTGGCTTCGTTACCCTCCGCGGCGGTGAAGGAATCGCCGATGAACTCGATGTTGCGGGCGAAATCCGGCTGCGGCCGCGCCAGCCGCGCGCCGCTGTCCACGACGAAGCCATCGAATTCCGTCGGCTCGCCGAAGGAAATATTCCGCCGTTCCAGCCGCACCCGGTGGACGCCGGGGCCGAGATGGTCGGCCAGCAGCCAGGTGCGGCTGGTGCCGGATTTCCCGCCGACGACCTTGCTGAACCGGCCGTCGATGCTGACATTGAAGTAGTTGCCACCATCGGTCAGCCGGGCGCGGATCGAGCTGCCTTCGATATCCGTGCTGACGGAAAATCCCGGCCACGACGCCCGCGGATGCTCCGGATTCGCGAGATCCCAGCGTCCGCCAAAGGCGATCGCCGGGTCCGATGCCGGCACGAAGCGCTCGCCCTGGCCCGCGTGCTTCGCCCCGCCACAGCTCGCCAGCAGCCACGCGGCGAGCGGGAAAATGGTGGCGGAAAGGCGTCTCATGCGGCGCGCGCTTCCTAGACCGGAGCCGTGCAAATCCGCAAGAACCGATGACCGCCGCCCGGACCCCGCGGATTTCCGTGAGTTGGAAGAACCCGCCTCCCATAGCGTAATTTCCCGCCCATCATGCGAACAACCCTCCTACTTACCCTCGCGCTCACCGCGCATCTCACCGCCGCCCCGATCCCCGACGCCGCCCGCCAGGACGGCCTCGCCATTGGCGCGCAGGCCTACACGTTCAAGGAATTCAGCGCCTTCGAGGCGATCGCGAAAACCAAGGAAGCCGGCGGCAAGACCATCGAATTCTACCCCAGCCAGAAGCTCCGCCCGGATTCGCCCGCCGGTGAGGCGGTCTCCCACGACGCAAGCGACGAAGTGGTGGACGCGCTGAAAAAGGAATGCGAGCGGCAGGGGATTTACCCTGTGAACTACGGCGTGGTGGCCGCCAAGGACGCCGCGGAAATCGATCGGATCATGAAATTCGCCCAAAAAATGGGCCTCTACAGCATCTGCTCCGAGTCCACCGAACTGGTCGCGGATTGGGAAAAGGCGGCGATGAATTACGACATCAAGGTCGCCTTCCACGAGCACGGCGGCTCCATGTCGAACCCGAATTACAAGGTGTGGAATCCGCTCTACATCCGCGGCGTGGTGGAAAGCCGGGACGAGCGCATCGGCGCCTGCGCGGACCTCGGCCACTGGTGTACTTCCGGCCTCAAGCCGATCGATTGCCTGCGGATTCTCAAGGGCCGCATCGTCAGCGTCCACATGAAGGACAAGTCCGAAATGGGCGCGAAAGGCGTCGTGGTCCCCGCCGGCAAGGGCGTCGTGGGCATGGCCGAGTGCCTCGCGGAGCTGAAGGAACAAGGCTTCAACGGCCATTTCTCCGTCGAATACGAGAACGACTGGCAAGACAACGTCGGCGAAGTGAAAGAGTGCATCGATTACACCAAGGAGCACTGGGCGAAATAAGCCGCCCGCAGCGGTTCAGCGGGTCGATTCACCGCCGGTGACCGCCTTCGATCCGCTGACCGCGGTTTCTCCGTCCACCCCGCATCGAAAATCCAGTGGCGTTGCCAAGCCGGGATTTCCGCCGCCGGGTGGATTTTCGTAACGGCCTGTATCGGAAAGATTTACCAGCTCATTTCCGCGCATCGGGAGGGTGCCGCTGGCGTCGTTGCGGAACAAGGGGCGGGCAGGGCCGGTGCATTCGACGACGTTACCAGCGAACTCGCAGCTCTTGAAATCACTGCCCGGATGGAAGCCGAACAGCCCGTCCAGCCGCGGCGTCGCGGTCCGGCTGGCGAGGATGCGGTTGTTACGGATGGAGACGCGCGCGCAGGGTCCCTCGAACCACATCACGCCGCGGCCGGGGTCGGTTATGACGTTGTCATGAAAGCTCACCGGCCCGGCGGCCGGTTCCTTGCCGAAGGAAGAAATCAGGTTTCCCCCGTCTTTGGTGGGATCGAACAGGAAAAGGTTGTGATCGATTTCCACGCCGTTGCGCATGAATTCGATGGAGTAGCTCTGGGTGAGGAGGTTGTGATGAATGTGGAAGGTGCATCCGCTTTTCGGCACCGGCCCGCCGCCGTGTTTTGGGATGGAAATCGTGCCGTGGCAGACGTTGTGGTCGATTTCCACGTCCTCGTCGTTTTCGAAGGGGAACTCGATGGAAAAATTGGTCCCGATGGTGTTGTGGTGGATGTGCAGGCGCTTCCCCTGGCGGCCTTTGATGCCGTAGTAGGTCTCGCCGGGAGCGGTCCGGTTTTCGACGAATCGGTTGTTCGCGATTTCACTGTCCACGATCCAGATGGCGAAAATACCGCCGCCGGTGATGCCGCCTTTGGTGCCCGATTTGCCGCGCTCCCAGCGCCGGCCGGCATTGACGAAGGTGCAATCGTGGATTTTCGCATGGCTGGTCTGGTAGCTGCGGAAGCCGCAGTATTGGAAATCCTCGAAGCGGAGGTCATGGAGGTCCAGCCGGGCGTTCCCCCAGCCGTAGATGGCGCCGTGGAGGCCCGGGCCGGTGAGGGTCAGGCTGGAAATGGTGATGCCATCCGCTTTGTCGGCAAGCCGGATGAGGTAGGCGCTGCTGTCGAACTTGCGGAAATTGGTTTCCGGGTCGGGAAGCGTCGCGGGATTTCCTCTCCACCCGGCGGCTCCGGTGATGATGGATTTCCCAATGCCCGCGCCCTGAAGGGTGGTGCCGGCGGTGAGGAATAATGGCTCATCCAGCGGGAAAATCCCGGCCGCCAGCTCGATAACTCCGCCGCGGGCGGCCGCCGATTTCAGTTCCGCCACGGATTTCACCGCACCGGACGCCAGGCACGGGAACAGCGGCAAAAACAGGAGCGGGAGCAGCCGGGCCATACCGCGCTCAGAAGCCGATCAGGCGGACGAGTTCGTTATCGCTGTAGTCGTCCAGCCGGTCGGCGGCGGCGATGAGCGTCTCGGCCTCGGCGATATCCTGGATTTCCTCGGCCTCCGGGGAATCCAGCGAAGCGTAAGCGGCATCATGGGTTTCCGGCTTCGGCCCGGGCAGGGAAATCACGGCCAGCGCGATGGCCGCCGCGCCCGCCGCCAGCCCGGCCAGCGGCACGGGAGCCAGCAGCCGGGACCACCAAGGCCGCGCCGGCGCCAGCAACCGGGCCGCGCGGACGGTATCGACCGCGAAGCGCGGACCGGCGGCGACAGGCGGCGCCTGGTCCAGCAGCTTCCAGACGGGGTCGGATTCCCAAGAGTTGTCGGAGGGGTTCGGCGTGTTCGGATTCATGGGGAAAGGCGGTTTCAAAATCGGCGAGGGAACACGGGTTTTCCCGCGAAGTTGCGGGAGCTTCATCGGAAATTCAGCTTGGTCAGACGCCCCGGCGGTCGCCCCAGAGGCGGATGTGGAGGCGGTCGCAAAAGCGAAACCCGCGGTCCCGGCAGACCTCCGCGAGCCACGGCCCGGTCCGGTCCAGCTCCTCCGCGGTGCGGCCCTCGGGCATCAGCAGCACCCGCTCGCGAGGGATCTTCCAAGTGGTCAGCAAATCCTCGATTTCCTCCAGATCCGCCGGCACAGCGACGACGAATTTGAACCACGCTTTCGGGGATTTCCCGAAGAACTCAAGCGCCGCCGGGACCAGCCGCAGCTTCGCGTCCATGCCGGAATTCGCCAGCTTCGGGGAAACATTGAACTGATCCGCCGCAGCTTGAAAATCCGGCGATGGCACGCGCGTGCCGTTCGTTTCGACTTCGAATTGGTGCCCCGGATCGGCCTGCCGGACCAGCGCCATGGTTTCGAGAAATCCCGCTTCTTGCAGGAGCGGCTCGCCGCCGGTGATGACCGTGCGGTGGCAGGGGAATTCCAAAATCCGCCGGGCCGCCTCCGCCGGCGCCACCTCGCAGGCGACCTCGGATTTCACATGCTTCCGGTACCCCGGCAGCGCGTCCTTCTCGTGGGGCCAAGGCGTGCCCTCGAAGTTCCACGTGTGGTCGGTATCGCACCAGACGCAGTGGAGATTGCAGCGCGAGGCGCGGATGAAAATGGCGGGAATGCCGACGCTCGCGCCCTCACCCTGAATGGTGTGGAAGATTTCCGGGCTGCCGCCGAGTTTCGCGAGTTTCATGAGGCCGCCCCCGCCATACACGGAAGGCGGGGCTTGGCCACCGGTTATTTGGCGGCTATTTCCCAAGCCATGAGCATCATCACCGGCCGCGGAGACAGCGGCGATACCGACCTTTTGTTCGGCCGCCGCATCGCGAAGACATCGCTTCGCATCGCCGCGCTGGGCCACGTGGACGAGCTGGAAGCCGCGCTCGGGCTGGCACGCGCCGCGGGTTGTGACGCGGAGCGCATTGCGCTGATCGATACGCTGCAAGAGAAACTCATTGGGCTGATGGGCCAGCTCGCGTGCCTGCCGGAGGACGAGCCGCGCTACGCGGAGAAGGGCTACGCCGCGATTTCTCCGGCCGATCTGGAGTGGGTCACCGAGACCGCCCGCGGCTACGAAGCCCGCGGGGTGACCTTCAAAGGCTGGGCGAAACCAGGCGCGGAGGGCTCGCTCTCCCGCGCCGGGCTGGATTTCGCCCGCGCCGTCGCCCGCCGTGCCGAGCGCGGCGTCCTCGCGCTCCACGAATCCGGCGAGCCGGTCCCGGAGGTCGTCCGGCTTTTCTTCAACCGCCTCTCCGACCTCCTCTGGATCCTCGCGCGCGTCTCCGCGAGCTGAACGGGAAAGGTCCTCGGTTGCGCCCCTGACCCGGCGGGACGATGGACCCGGACTTCCCATGAAATCCACCATACTCGCCTGCTTCCTCGCCCTCGGACTCGCCGCCCTTCAAGCGGCCGATTTCCAACTCAGCACCCACGTGCTCGACACCACCACCGGCACGCCCGGCCCCGGCGTCAAGGTCCTGCTGGAGAAAAAGGATGCCGATGGCACTTGGCAAAAATCGGGGGAAGGCGTCACCGACAAGGACGGCCGCATCCGCGATTTCCTCGAAATCCCCGCCACCGGCGACAACCGCGGGATCTACCGGCTCACCTTCGGACTGGAGGATTATTTCAAATCGAAAAACCAGGAAACCGTCTTCCCCGAGGCCGTGGTCGTCTTCAAAATCACCGGCACGACGCACTACCACATCCCGGTCGTCGTCACCCCGTTCGCCATCTCGACCTACCGTGGCAGTTGAGCCGGACGGGAAATTCCCCGCCGCTCCAAAAATGGGTTGCCAAGGCAGGATCGGCTTCCTAGCGTCCCGCCCTCCAAGGGCAGGTGTCAGAGTGGTCGAATGAGCACGCTTGGAAAGCGTGTGTGGGGTCAAACTCACCGAGGGTTCGAATCCCTCCCTGTCCGCCATCGATCGAAAATCCAAATACTGGATTTCCCAATTGTTTCCCCAAGCTGGTGGAAATGGCCGCGTCAGCAGATCCAGATGGATTTCAAATACGGCTCGTCCGGGAAATCGGCGGGCATCGGGGTGGCGGTGGCATGGGTGCGCCGCGGAATCGCGGATTGCAGTTGGCGCTGGAAATCCGCAGTGGAGATGCTGCGGCAATTCGTCGAGCACAGCAGCCAACCGCCGGGCGCGAGGATGGCGTCGGCCAGCGCGGCGAGTTCGCCGGAATTTTCCGCCGCGCGGAATACCTTGCCTGTTTCGCTCCGGGAGAATGTGGGCGGATCGAGAATGATGCCGTCGAACCTGCGGCCTTGTTTGGCGAACCGGCGCAGCCAGTGGAAGGCATCTCCTTTGCAGAAATGATGTTCCGCGGGATTGAGCGAGTTATGGGTGAAATTGCGCTTGGCCCAATCGAGATATGGCTGGGACAAATCCAAGGTTGTGGTTTCGGCGCCTGCCATGGCGGCGGCGACCGAGAACGCGCCGGTGTAGGCGAATGTGTTGAGAATCCGCAGCCCGGGAGCCATGCGGCGGCGAACTTCGGCGCGGTTGTCGCGCTGGTCGAGAAAGATGCCTTGGGAATAGCCGGCTTGAAATGATAACTCCAGTTCGATGCCATTTTCCTTCATCAGAAACGGCGCGTCCGCCGCCGGTCCCGACAAATAAACCGGAGACTCTCTCGCATGCCTATCAAGCCGTTTCCAATAACCCGGATATCCCGATTCCTCCAGCCACTCGCGCGCTCCGTGCGGAATGGATCCGCCCATTGTGGAAACGAGATGGCGGCCGGCGAATGTTTCTATAATCAGTCCGGGCAGGCCGTCGCCCGCTCCATCGACCAGACGCGCGCTGTCGGTATCTCCGGTGAGAATCGCGGCCCGGGCGGCCGCCGCGGCTTGGATCGCGCGGCTCACTGGAACGTGAATGTTCCCCACGTGGTTTCCTTGCCGGCTCCCGATGTTACGGTGGATTTGTAGAACCCATCGCTGCCGCTTGCAAAGTAGAGCATGACATTGCTTTCGCCGGCGGGCAGCTTGCTTGTCGCTCTAACTGCCAACCGCAGCCGCCCGTGCCGGACGATGGTGCCCGCGGGTTTGCTGCGGCCTCTCGCATATCGATAGGTGGCCGCGCGCTTCCCGTCGGGACCGCGGAGGCGTGCCGCACCACCTTTGCGGATTCGGATTTCAGTAACAACTTGGTATTCGGGAGACAGCAGGTTGAGCTCGTCGGTCGCCAGGGTTTTCAGGGTAAGTTTCCGGCCTTCTGCCAATGCCGCGGGCGGGCTGGCGACTGGTGCGGCCGGCACGATCCATCTTTTCTGATCGATGAAATTGCCATCAATCACCGTCCGTTCGCCCGTGGGAACGGCGAGGCGGGCGGCCCAGCCAGAGCCAGTGAATTCCAACACTATGATGGTGAAATAAAATTTGCCGGAAACTTTCGGGACGTTCGACGGCACGCGCACATCGAAATCCGCGAATTGATAGCCACCGCCGATCTCACCTAAAGTATATTCCCCGATGACCACCCCGCCAGCCGGAAAGGGAAAGGAGCCAGCCCTGAGCACGAGCTTGATGGTGCCGGAAGAACTCCCGGCCGGGCTGGTGTTCTGGATTCCACCGTTCAACCGGAAATTGAGCCGCGGCTCCGTGATTTCGTAGGTGAGGTCGCCATCGAGCTTCAGCGCGGCCGCGTGGGAATGAATGAGTCCAACGAGCGAAAGCAGCGCGGCGGCGAGCGATTTCATGGCGCTGTTTCCACACTCCGCGCGCCCAAGTCAAGCGCGCCGCCAGACGAAAAACCGGCATGGCAAGGATTGCCACGGGCCTGATTTCCCCTAGGATCGCCCGCGATGAGCACCATTGAAAAAACCCTCGCCGATGCCGTGGCCGGCGGCAGCCTGATCGAGTCCGCACGCGCCAACATCCTGGCGGTGCTGGCGGGAACAACCAGCGACCTCGCACCCCGGGCCATCGCGGAACTGGTGGAAAAAGGCGAGTGGCAGGAACTCAACGACCGGTTCTTCAAGACCCTTGCCTTCGGCACCGGCGGCCTGCGCGGAAGGACGATCGGCCGCGTCGTCACCTCCGTGGAGCAAGGGAGCGGCGGCCCGAACGGCCGCCCGGAACATCCGTGCGTCGGCACGGCGGCGATGAATTATTACAACCTGGGCCGCGCCGTTAGAGGATTGATCGCCCATGCCAAGGAAGTTGTGGGAAGCGGGCGCAAGCCAGTGCTGGTCTTCGCCCATGACACGCGGCATTTCTCGCGGGAGTTCGCGGAATTCTGCGCGCGCGTCTCCTCGGAGCTGGGCTGCGATGCATATCTCTTCGAAGGCCCCCGTTCGACGCCCGAGCTTTCCTTCGCCGTGCGCGAGCTCCGGGCGGACGCGGGCGCGGTTCTAACTGCCAGCCACAATCCGCCCCACGACAACGGTTTCAAGGCATACTTCAATGATGGCGCGCAAATCGTCGAGCCGCATGCCAGCCAGATCGTCGCGAAGGTGAACGCCATCCATGGCGAGAGTTACGAGCCAGTGCCGGAGGCCGATCGCGGCACGATCACCCAACTCGGCGCGGAGATGGACGAATTATACATTGCCCTGCTGAAGACACTTCTTCTCAAACCGTCCCTGCTTGAGGGAGCGTCCACGAAAATCGTATTCACCAACCTCCACGGCACCGGCGGGCATATCAATGTCCCGATGCTGCGCGGATTCGGATTCGAAGTTCTGACGGTGCCGGAGCAGGACGTGCAGGACGGCCGCTTCCCCACGGTGGATTCGCCCAATCCGGAAAACGCGCCCGCCTTAAAAATGGCGATCGATCTAGCTGTCGAATCCGGCGCGGAAATCGTGATCGGCACGGATCCGGATGCGGACCGCATGGGCGTCGCCGCCCGCGGGCCGGACGGATCGATGGTGCTTCTAACGGGCAATCAGATCGGCTCGCTGATGGCATGGTATCGCCTCAAAACCTGTTTCGAAACCGGCTGGCTCACCAATGCCAATCGCAGCCGCGCGGTGGTGGTGAAGACATTCGTAACCACCGAACTCCAGCGCGCGATCGCGGACGCCTTCGGAGTGGGAATCGTCGATACGCTCACCGGCTTCAAATACATCGCCTCGAAACTGCGCAAATACGAAGATGCCATCCCCGCGGACAAGAAGGGAGACTATCGATCGCTGCCGCAGGAACGGACCCGCGCCCTGCGTCTTGAATATTCGCGCTTCTTTGTGTTCGGCGGTGAGGAGAGTTATGGATACCTCGGTTCCGACGCCGTGCGCGACAAGGATGCGAACGGCGCGACGCTGATGTTCGCGGAAGTCGCCGCCTACGCGAAATCCGACGGGAAAACCCTGCCGGAGCTGATGGACGACCTCTACGAGGAGTATGGATACTATCAGGAAGTCGGAAAATCGCTCGTCATGGAAGGTGCCGACGGTGCCGCGAAAATCCAGGCGTTGGCAAACTCCTATGCCGAGAACCCGCCGGAATCCGTGGACGGCTCGAGGGTGGTCCGCCTGCGGGATTTCTCCAAAGAGGACTTGTACGATCAGGAAGGAGATCTCGTCCCCAAGGAGAAAATGCTGTTTGTCGAGCTGGAGGACGGTCGCAGATTTGCCGTCCGCCCGTCCGGCACGGAGCCGAAAATCAAATACTATCTTTTCGGCAAACACGCGCCGGGCGGGGATCTGGCCGCCGCCAAGGAAGCGGTGAAGAACGGCTTGGCCAGCCTGTGGAGCTGGATCGAAACGGACGCTGCCGGCCGTTAGATCGCAGGGATCCGGACAATGCGCTCAGTTCCGCCCGGCGTTTGCGGAACCGGGCGGTTCCGCGGTGGAGAAGCGGAGATAATGCATTTTCCCATCACCCGGGCCCGTCAGGCCGAGCAGGCCTTTCCCGATGTTGTCGAAGTAGAGCACCGATCCCATGCAGCCGCCGGTGAGCACGCTGCCGTGGTAGAACGGCACTTGCTTGTAGCGCAGGAACATCGTCATCGACTGCGCCTCATCCGCGAGCGGCGTGACCTCCTTCGCGAGTTTTAACACCATCGCACGGAGAATCGGATGCTCCGCGGATTGGCACGCGCGCATGAAATCCCGATTGTCCGCGAGATGGTCGAAGAAATACTCGGTCACCACCTCCAGATCCGCCTCGGAGCTGAGGATGCGCTTGAGTTCCACAATGCGTGCGGCGTGCGGGTCCATGGAACCATTTTCTCCATAACGCGGAGGCGCACAAGATCGGAATCCCTCTTCGTTACCGGCCTGTTCCCGCGCGCTCCCGCGGGAAATTCCATTGACATTCAAGGGGAGGTGTGGATGCTCCGGTTAAGTTAGATAACAAGGAGGAAGCAAGTGGACAGCGATTTATTACACACGGAAAAAATTTTGGCGGATCGGAAGACGTTTTACCTCGACCTGAAGCAGAACTCGAGGGGCATGGTGGTCAAGATTACCGAGGATGTGGGGGGCAACCGGGACACCATCATGGTGCCGGCGGAGATACTCGGAGATTTCATCGCCGCGCTCACGGACATCCGCGCCACCGCGGATGAGCAGGAGTGAGCGGGCGGTTCGCTCAGCTTTCGAAATAAGTGTAGCCAGCGAGGCCTTCGCGGAATTTATCGAGAATTTCCCGGCGCTCCTTCGGAGAAATCCGGCCCTCCGTGACCGCCTTTTCGGCGAAGTTGCGGAATTTCGTGACGAGTTCTTTGGGATCGAATTCCACGTAAGTCAGGACATCCGCAACCGTATCTCCCTCGACTTCGTGAGTATAAACGGGTTTGCCCTTCTCCAGATGCACGCCGACGACATTGGTATCGCCCAGCAGGTTGTGGAGATCCCCGAGGGTTTCCTGATAGGCACCCACGAGGAAGACGCCGAGATAGTATGGCTCGTCCCGCCTGAAGTCGTGCAGCGGCAGGACCTTGGCCACATCCTCCTTATCGATGAACCGGTCGATTTTCCCATCGCAGTCGCAGGTGATGTCCGCCAACACCGCGCGGTTTTTCGGTTTCTCGCCCAGTCTGTGGATTGGCATAACGGGGAACACCTGATCGATCGCCCACGAGTCCGGGAGCGATTGGAACAGGCTGAAATTGCCATAGTAAAAATCGACCAGTGTCGATGACAGCTCGCGGAGGTCCTCCGGGATGTCATCGAGTTCCGCAATCAGTTTGGAAATGCGGGTGAGGATGTGCCAGAACCATGCTTCCGCAAGCCCCCGCTCACGCAGCGTGGCCGCGCCGTAAAAGAACTGGGCCCGCATCTGGTCGCGGTAGTACATCGCGTCGTTGAAGCATTCCTGAAGATTCTTCTTATGGATGACCTTGTTGACCTCGATGATATTGACAAGGTTCTGCGGCGCGTTCTCCGGAATGGGGGGCGCGGCGTCGCTGGTTTGCGCGCTGGTGACATCCAGAATGTTGAAAACCAGCACGGAATAGTAAGCGACGATCGCCCGGCCGGACTCCGATATGAGATTGGGATGTTCGATGCCCGCCTTGTCGCAGTTCTGGGTGATGACCTCGACGATGTCCGTGCAATATTCGACGACGGAGTAGTTGCAGGACGAATGGAAATTCGTGTGCGAACCATCATAATCGACAGCCATGCCTCCGCCAATATCCAGTACGCCCATGGGCGCGCCTTCCTTCACCAGATCGCAATAGATGCGGACCGCCTCGGTGGCTCCCTCGCGAATTGCCGCGATGTTGGGAATCTGGCTGCCCTGATGATAGTGCAGCATTTTCAAGCAATCCAAATAGCCCGTTTCGCGCAGATGATCGACCACTTGGATGACTTGGGAAGCGTTGAGGCCGAAGACGGATTTGTCCCCCGCACTTTCCTGCCAGTGGCCGGATCCTTTCGTTGATAGGCGGATGCGGACGCCGAGATTTGGCAGAATATTGAGCTTCCTGGCGCGTTCGAGAATGAGTTCCAGCTCGCTCGGCATTTCCAATACCAGCATGACGCGGAGTCCCATCTTCTGGGCGTGGAGGGCGAGGTCGATGAACTCCTCGTCTTTGTAGCCATTACAAACGAGATATGCCTCCGGGTCGTGCATGTGGGCCAGCGCGGCGATCAGTTCCGGCTTCGAACCGGCTTCGAGACCATAATGATAGCGCTTTCCAAACTCGGCGATCTCCTCAATGACCTGCCGCTGTTGGTTTACCTTGATCGGATAGACGCCGCGGTATTCTCCGCGGTATTTGCAATCGCGGATTGCCGTCCGGAATGATTCGTTAATTTCGGTAATGCGCGAGTGCAGCAGGTCCCGAAACCGCAGCAGCACGGGCAAATGAGTGCCGCGGTCGCGTAGGCCGTCGATGACTTCGAATAGGGAAACCTCGGCCTGGGCCTCGTCATCCTCCAGCCGGACCGTGGCGTGTCCTTCTTTATTAACGCTGAAAAATTTGTGGCCCCAGGTTTCGATTCCGTAGAGATCCGCGGATTTTTCGGGAGTCCATCCGGTGGCGGTTTTCCGCTTGGCCGGCTTTGCGGGCTTGGCGAGTTTAGAGGAGGCGGGTGGTGTCATGTAAGATGAAATAGGTCGGTGGCGGTCTGCCGGAGCTCGGCTGAAATGGCCGGAGGGAAATGCGGAATCAGGTCTGCGTCCAGTGGCTATTTGGCTGGTGGGGTCCAGTCAGGAAACTCGGACTTCAACTGCCCGCGGCGCTTCTCCGCTTCCGCCGTGTCTCCTTGCTTCTCGAGCGCCCGCACCAGCTTCCAAAGCGCAAGCGGCCGAAGCTCCTTATCGTCCACGTTGAATTCGACGACGATGGAATATTTTCCCGCGGCGATTTTCGGATCGCCATCGCGCATTTCCAAATCGCCGATCAGAATGTTCAATCCGGCGCTGGTGTGGCCTTGGGGATTGAGCGCCAAGGACTCCTCAGCGGCCTTGCGGGCCTCGGCCGGGCGGTCCAGCAGGAGCAGCGCGCGGCCGCGGTCCAGCAAGCCGTCTGCGATCCATCCGGGATTGTCCTCGACGGCGAGAAGATTGGTGACGGCGGCGAGGGCGCCCTCGCCATCGCCGGTTTCGAGCCGGGCTTTGGCCAAGTAGCGCCAGACTTCCTTGGGCGTCTCGCGCGGCTCGTCGGGGTTCGCGACCAGCGCCAGGAATTTCGCGGCTGATTCATAATTGCCGATGTTATAGGAATTCATTCCGCACCAGCGCAGGGCCTGATCGGGGATATCGGACGCGTAGCCGCCTTCGATCGCCAGGTTGATTTCCTCAGCAAGTTTCGGCGGATTCTGGGAGGCGAAGTAGCCGAGAACCAGCAGTAGTCCGGCGTGCTTCCGATACACGGCGGGACGAAGCTCGCGCGCTTTTTCCAGATAGGGGACAGCATCCTTGGCGGCTTTCGTTTTGACGAGACCCCAGCCAATATAATAGTCCGCCTCCGCCTGGAGCTTCTCGCCGAGGCTGGTTACATTTTGCAGCAGCCCCTTGTAGCGGACGATCATGTCGGGGATGTTGCCATCCTTGCGCCGCATCCTGGCGGATTCCAGCCAAGCGAACGACGTGAGATCGGCATCGGCACCGGATGTGGTGAGCCTGTCAAAATCCGCGATGGCCTTTTCCGGCTCCGCGCTTTGAGAGTAAGCGCTGGCCCGCTTCGCGATCGCGGAGGGGACGTTGTCATTCTTCGGATATTTCTCGATGAAATCAGTCAGGGAGCGGACGGCACCCTGAGAGTCGCCCGCCTCGGCCAGACACCAGCCGCGGTGATAGAGAAGTCCCGGGCGGTTTTCCTCACTGACGGCGCTTGCGTCGATTTCGCCATATACCTTGGCGGCGGCCGCGTTCTCATGATTGTCGTAAAGGCTTTCGGCCTTCATCATCAGGGCGGTGTGAATGCGCGGATCGTTCGGCCGGGAGCGGCGGTATAACTGCAGGAACGCATCGACCTGGTCCGGAACGTGGCGGCCCTCGATTTGATAGAAGCACAGCAGGCGGAAATACGCGGCATCGAACGCGAGATCCTTTTCCGGTTTCACCAGCTTCTCGACCTCGCGGAAAAGTTGGAGCGCCTCGGACGGTTGTTTGAGGCTCATGTAGGCGCGGCCGGCGATCATGAGCCGCTCCGCTTCCTTCTCGCCCAAGGCCTTGGCGGAGCTGCGCCGGAAAGCATCCACCACTTTCCGATAATCGCCGGCGGCGTAGTAGTTGCTCATCAACGCGGTCTGCGCGTCCGGCCGGAGCGCCTCCATGCCGGGAGTGGTCAGGATGAGCTGGAGATATTTGTCAGCTAAGTCGGTCTTGCCGAGCTTCATGGCTGCGATCGATCCTTGCAGTGCCGCCTCGCCCCGGACTTTCGCCGAATGCTGACCGCCAATCACCTTTTCAAATAGTGCGAGCGCCTCGTCCAGCCTGCCCTCCTTCAGGGTGATCTCCCCGAGAGAAATGCGGGACTGAGCGGCGAAAAGCCCGCCCCCCGGATTGTCCAAAACCTTTTTATACGCGGCGGAAGCCTCGCGGTCCCGGCCGAGAAACCGATAGCAATTCCCCGCGAAGTAACTGCCCTTTGCCTGTTCCTCCGGCTTGGGGGCGATGCTCATATACCGTTCGAAGAGCGGCGCCGCGAACGCATACTCCGCTTTGTTATAATGATCGGCCGCCAGCGTGTAGGCGGCGGCGGCGGCATACTGGCCCTTGCCGTAGCGGTTGAGCAAGGTGTTGAAGCAACGCTTGGCATCGTCGATCCGGCCGGATTGATAGTAACTGTTACCGAGGTAAAGCCAGGCGATCTCGGCGTTCGGATGATCCGGAAACGTAGCCAGATAATCGGTGAAAATCGATGCGGAACGCTGGAAGTAGGCGATCCGGTTTTCCATAACCGTGCTGGCCTGCGCGGTGTCGTAGAGGTTTTTCCCCCGCTGGAAAAAATCGGCGCCGGCATCAGCGGCAAGCGCGGGATCGACGGGCTGCGCCCGGGGGATTTGAGCGACGACCGGAGAGCAGCAGAGCAGGAAGTAGGAAAGGGCGCGTTTCATGGTGCTGGGGTGGGTGCCGGCTTACTTGGAAGGAGCGGCAGGCTCCGGTCTCTGGGTTGCGAAGGAAATATTCCAAATGCCTGCTTTCTGGCAGGAATCGATCACCTCGACAATGCGTTGGTATGCCACATTGCCATCGCCCCGGATGCGAACCGGCTGGTTTTTGAATTGTTTGGCAATTTTCGAAAGCTTGTCAAAGAGCTGTTGCCGGTCCACGGCGAGGCTTTCCACCTTGATGGTGCCATCGGCAAGGACGTTGATGATGATTTCCCCGCGGACGCGCTCCGGCTCGGCTCCTTCTTGGGCAGTGGGCACCGAAACATTCAGTTCCGTTTCCGATTTGCTGAACTGCCAACTGATGATGAAGAAGCTTAGCAACAAAAGCAGGATGTCGATCATCGGCGCAAGCTGGATGGCGATGGGCGGGGGTTGGCGGCTGGTGAATTTCATCGCCTTGCTTGGTTAGATGCCGTGCAGGTCCGGGCGCTGCTCGCCCACCAGCGGGGAAGGGGGCGGCATGGCGTAGTCCTCGCGCGGCCGCAGGTGGCTCGGGGCTTGCGAATGCTGGGCCGGCTGGCGCTCGAACTGAAGATGCAGCAGCGCGATGAGGTGGGTCGCCGCGGCCTCCAGCTCCGCGATGTAGGACTGCACCCGTCCACGGAAAATCGAGTAAAACGAGAGCGCTGGAATGCTGATCGCAAGTCCCCCGGCGGTGGCGATGAGCGCCTTCGAGACTCCTTCCGCCAGACCCATTTCCCGCACGCCCTGCACCTCCCCAGAATAGATTTGAATGAATGCCTCGATCATGCCCAGCACGGTCCCGAGCAGCCCGACCATCGGAGCGATCGCGCCGATATCGGCCAGATAGGTGATGCGGGAAGTGAGCATGCTGGACTGGTGAGAACCTTCGACCTGGGCCACGTCGCGGATGGATTCGAAGGAGGCCTGGGGATTCGAGGTGAGGAAATCCAAAGTCTTCTGGGTGACACGGGCCATGCACTCGTTGCGGCTGTGGCAGTAGTCGATGAGACCGAGGTAGTCTTCCTTCCGGATCATGTTTTCCATCATTTTCATGAAGCGGTCGCTAACCACCGCATTGCGGCGGATCGTCAGGATGAAAATGACAATGAGGACGACGGTGATGAATGACATCAGCCCCAGCGGATACATCATGATACCGCCACGGGAGAGGATTTCGAGGAAGTTGGTCTCCTTGAGGGGTGCCGCGGCCGGGGTAGCGGCGGCGGAGGCGTGGAGCGCGGTGGCGAGCAAAGCCGCGGCTGAAAAGGAGAGACACTTCATGAAGGTGGGAGGATTCTACCTACCGGACCCGCGAACGCAAGCCCCGCACCCCGGTTCGCACGCGCTGGAGGACGGGGTTCCGCTCCTGAAACGCCGGCAAGGTCGTTTCAAATCCCTCCTTTGCGCCCGCCGCTGTCAGTGCTGAGGAAGCGGTAGTAAACTTCCAGCATGAGGGTGCAGAGGGCGGTCCGATAGACCTCCCCCTCGCCACCGCCTTGGAAGTGGATGCCCACCGCGCGTGGCTTCTGGCCGCCACCGGGATTTTTCCACGATCCGTTCGGATTCTGATTCTTGAGCAACTGGTCGCGGAAGATGTTATTGTATTTTTTCCAAGCACTACCTCCGCGCTGCATCATCACCTGGGATTCGTAGTAGTGGCCGTAGAGATCGCAGAACTCAGTGTTGTACTGGAATTTCGTGTTGTCGAGGATGTAGGCAATACCTTTGCGCACCTCGCTGGTAGAGCCCTTGCCCCAGACTTGATTGCAGAGCACGCCGGCACCGGTGAGGGTGAAATAGCCGACCGCCGTACTCCTGCTCTCCATGTAGGCGATGCCGCCATTGTCCGCCTGACAATCGGAAATATATCTGAGCGCTTTGTTCACGCAGGAGTTCATCCCGCTGTAATTGATATCCGTGTGGCTGCATGCCTTGAGCGCTTGGAGCTGCCAGCCGGTCACAGAGACGTCCACGTGGCCGCCTTTGGTGGCATACAGGTAGGCCCAGCCGCCGTTATCCGCCTGATTGTCGATGATGTATTGTCCCGCTTTCTGGGTGATTGTGTTGAGCTGGGGGACGTCGATATTGAGGTCTTTGCAAAAGGTTGTGGCCTCGCCCAAGGCATAGGTGGCGATGGCATGCTCGTAGCTCCAGTGGTTCGCGGTGAAGTTCGATGCGAGTTTGCCGTCGTTTTTCAATCCGAGATTCACGAGATAGACGATGCCCTTCATGCAGGAGTCACCGAACTCCGCGGAAACGGGGGTTTCACAGTGCCCGAAATAGGCCAGCAGGGCGAAACCTGTCATGGCGGCGTTGTTCGCACCGCCCCACGAGCCGTCGGAATTCTGGCTCGTCTTGAGCCACTGGAGCGCCTTGACGACGGCATCCTCGCACGCGGCGGTGCCGCCGTTTTCCGCAAGCCGCTGGAGGCGGTCCTGCTTGGAGCAGCGTTTCCGCATGTCCTCGGGAATCAGGCCGAACATTTTCCCGGCTCCCGCGCCGAAGCCGAGACCCGCGCCATTGCCGGTTCCCTTGCCGAAACCCGCACCGCTGCCGGAGCCGCCAAGACCGCCGGACATGCCGCCGCCGCTAAGCGAGCGGAGGGTGGACATTTCGCCGAAGTTGTCTCCCTGCTCGGGGATGGCGAAGTTCGACATGGCGCCCTCCGCGAAGACGCGCTTGACGTTGGTGGTGGGGGTGATCTGCGCCCGCTTTTTCTGCTGGACCTGGTGCTCGGCGCCGCGTTCGCCGCCGCCACCGCCGGGCGGAAGGAAATCCACCTTTTTCTCCGGCTCGCGGATGATTTGGAAGATCCAAAAGGCTCCGACGATCAGCAGGATGACGTGAAAGAGCGCGGCAAACATCAGGGAACCGCCGCCGATTTTCTGCCAGATGCTGGGCTTGGCTTCCTCCGCTGCGATGAGGTTTCCTTGGCTGTCGTAAATTTCCATAATATCAAGAGGTTTAGTGCTGCCACACGCGGGTGCCGGTCACTCGGGACTGCCGGCCTGAAAGGATACGTTGGTAATCCGCGCCCGGCTCAAAGCATCCAGAACGTCAATCACCCTTTGGTAAGGCGCAAGTTCGTTAGCGTAAATTGTCACAAGCACCTCGGATCCTGCGGCATCGCTGCTCTCGCGGAGTTGTCCGAGATTGCCCGCCAGCTCCGGGAGATCCTTATTCTCCGGAGAATCCAACGGATCGTCGTTCATGTAAATTTGGCCGTCGTCTTCGATGCGGATAGCGATCTCGTCCGGAGTCGGCGCCCCATCTTTCGGTTCCACCGTCCCCGGCAGCTTGGTGACATGGGAATTCTCCACTTGGATGTCGCCGGCCTGGACGATGAAGAACAACAGAATCACGAACACCACGTCGATCATCGGTGCGATCTGGAAGCCGAGATGAACTTCCGCCGACTTTTTGCGGCGATGGGAGCGTTTGCGTCTCATGGATTGGTTATTTGTTCGAAGATGCGAACGCGATGTCGCCGATGCCGGCTTCGCCGACGAGGTTCATGATCCGCTGGATTTCGCCGGCGGGCACGAGGGCGTCACCCCGGACAACGACACGGAGAAGTTTATCATCCTTGAGACGGTTTTGAAGCGTCGGGACGATATCCTCCCAGTTCGGGATGACCTGATCGTCCAGCACGAGCACGCCTTTGTTCGTCTCCTTGTCGAGCCGCACATTCACGGCCATCTCGTGCTTCGCCATTTCCGGCTCCCGTTGTTTGGCGTTGGGCGAGACGGGGAGTTTGATGGTCTTGTCCACCTTGAGCACCTCCGCGGAGGTGATCATGACGAAGAAGACCAGCAGCACGAGCAGTACGTCGATCATCGGCGCGATCTGGAATTCTGGTTCTCCGTCTCCTCCTCCTCCTCCGGCCATGGCGTTGGGTTATTTTGGGTTGAAATGAATTACCGCGGCGGATTCAGCCGACGGCGGTGGGATTCTCGACCCAGTTGGGCAGGGCGGCGTAGGTCTCCTCCTGGCCGACGTCCGCGTCCTTGAGATAATCGTAAGGAGCGTTCCGGAACAGATGCTCCGAGGTTTCCTGAAGCTGGTGGACGGCGCCCTGCAGCTTGTTCCGCAGGAAATAGAAGGCCATGAACGCCGGGATGGCGACGAGCAGTCCGGTAGCGGTGGCGACTAGCACCTCGCCGATGTGGCCGGCCAGCTCGCCGACGCCGCCAGAGAGGCCGGCGCTGCCGAGGCTTCCGAACGCGCCTTTCATACCGCCGACGGTGCCGAGCAGCCCGATCATCGGGGCGCAGACCCCGATGACGGAGAGGTAGTTGATGCGCGTCTGGAGGGTGGAATTCACCTTGTCCACCGTGGTGTAGAGCGTTTCCTCGGTGGCGTCCTTGCCGTAGCCGACGGAGCCGAGACCGGCGCGCACGACTTCCGCAAAAGGACTGAAGCTGCCCTTCATCGCCTGGTATGCTCCGAGGTAGTCACCCGCCCGGAACAGTTCCTGCGCGATGGTCACGTCCTCCTCGGGAGTCATTTTCGTGCGATTGGTGCGCAGCCAGATGTCGATGATCAGCCAGACCATAGCGATCGAGCAGACCAGCAGGATGTGCATGACCGGGCCGCCCTGGAGGTAGGTATCGATGAGCGTCAGCTTCTTTTCCTTGGCCGGAGCGGCCGCCGCGGCGGAAGCGATGGATGGAAGGAACGCGATAGCCGCGCAGACAGCCGTGGGGATGATTCGTTTCATGGATTGGTGGAGGAGACGTTCTGTTTTGGATTTTGAAAAGGAGATGAAAATCATTTCGCGCTGTCGAGGCGCTTCCTCGCATCGGCGGCGAGCGAGGTGCCCACGGCATCCCGCACGGCGGATTTTAGAAGCGCCACGGCTTCATCGCGGCGCGTTTCTGTCAGGAGGAAATCGGCGGCATTGAGCTCGGCTGCGGCGTTGAGGATGATTCCCCCGGCCGGGAAAAGACAGGGCACCATCAGATAGGCTTCGAGAGCGTCCTCATCGCGCTTGGCCTCGCGGAGCACGTTTCCGAGATAGAAGGAGGCGTAGGCGCAAACCGGCGAGTGATTTTCCGGCACGGTCAGGTCGCGGAAAGCGGTTTCCCGCTCGGCGACGGTCGCGGATGGCGGCAGAAGAAGCGCCTTGCCAAGCATGACGAACGGATCTGACCCACCGCCCGGAGCGGCATCCGAGATTTCCTTGCCGATTTTCTCGGACTCGTCCTTGTCGCGATTCATGGCGTAGGCGACGAGAATGGCACGGGCAGGTTCCAGCCAGAAATTGCCGGGGATTTTCGCCGTGACCCGCTCCGAGGCGACGATCGGTTCGAGAACCTTGATGGCATCCGCAGCGTTGCCGCTGAGGAGGAGAGCGATGCCGGAATTCACCTCCGCCGGCTTGTCGCCGTAAATGTGGTCGGTGGACGAAAGCGGAATCGTCTGGCCTTTATTGAAGCCGGGAACGTCGGTCGTGAGCACGAGCGCATCGCCCCGCATCGACACGGCGGAAACGGGTACGGAACGACCGTTCTGAAGAACCACGACGGTAGGGTCGGCCAGCGCGATTCCAGCGAGCGGGAGGAATACCGCCGCTGCGGCGAGGATGGGATGGAAAATCGGAAAGGACTGCTTCATGGGTCGAATGGATCAGGCTGCTTCCTTCGCGGCTTTCTTGCGATATTCGGTTTCCGCCAGCTTGGGGTCGTCCAGCAGCGCCTTGAGAGTGTTTTCGGCGAGTTCGGAATTGCCGAGCTTTTGCGCGGTCTGCCACGCTTCATAGTAGGCGCGGGCGCACACCTCGGGATAACCCCGGTAGGCGATGTAAACCCGCTGATAGGTCGCATAAGCCTTTTTGAGCAATTCCAACTGATCATCCGTCGAGACTTTCTCCGCCTGTTTCCGATATACCTCGCCGAGCAAAATGTAGGCCTTCCCCACCGCATCCCCGCGGAAAACGCGATCGCCCACGATTTCCAGCGCCAGCTTCTCCGCCTCCTCCAAGCGGCCTAGCGCGGATTCTGCCTGCAGCTTGCCAAGTGTCGTCTCCTTGAAGCGGGACATGCCCGGGTTGGTCTCCAGCGCGTTTTCAAAAATCTTGTAGGCCTTCTCAGGATTTTCCTTGGCCAGCGCCACGTAGCCCAGCCCGACCGGACCGGCATCGGCGTAGTTGCCTTCCTTGTAGCGGTCCGAGAGCCGGTTGTACATGCCCTCCGCGCCGTCAAGGTCGCCGAGTTTCAGGAGAATATCGCCCGAGGTGGCGAGCAGCGCGGGGCTGAGGACCGAGGGGTCCTTCGCATTGATCGTAGCAATACCTTGGAGATACAGATCCGCCTGTTTGCGGTCCCGCAGAAGTTCCGAGAGGCGGGCGCGGGCGTAGTAGAGACGGGCGTTGGTGGTGGCGTTCTCGCTGCCCTTGATTGCCTTGTTCATCATTTCGACGAGCTTCTTGTCGAGCGCGTCCTTATCGAGATCCTTCGGTTTCCTGCGCGGGACGATGAGCTTTACCAACTCGTCGATCAGCAACTCGACTTGCTCGGATGACGGGTCGCCAATTTTCGGCTTGAGCGCTTTCGCGAGCATCTCGGCGGCTTGGTCGCTCTTGCCGTCGCGCGCCAAGGCCTTCGCCACCCACGAGGCGGAGAGTAACGCGAGCGGGTTGTCCGGGTAGTTCTTGAGGAAATCGCCGTGCAGCGCGCCGATTCCCGCCCAGTCCTTGTTTCCTTGCAGCAGGGAGGTGGCGGAATCCAGAGCGTATTGCTTCACATCGTCAGGGCTTTCCGTGGCGATGGCTTTTTTGTAGGCATCGATCGCAAGCTTCTCATTCCGGGCGTTCTCGTCCGCCTTGTTCGAGGTTTTCTTCTTATAAGTATCCCCCAGCAGGCAATACATGGATCCGGCGGCCAGATCGTCCGGCTTCTTGTTGAGATAGGCCGTGAGGTCGCGGATGATCTTATCCGTCTGATCGTCCTCCTTGTCATTGAAATCGATGAAAGCCAGGCGGTAGCGCATGTCGCCGGCGTAGCGTCCGTCCGGGAATCGGGTCAGGTACTCCTTAATCGAGCCGAGCGTTTTCTTATACTCGTTCGAGAGGAAGTTAGACATCGCCAAATAGTAGAGCGCGTTCTCGGCAAGCGGGCTTTCGTTATACTTCTTGAGAAATTTCACGAACAACGGCGTCGAGGTCTTGAAATCCGCATCTTGGAACTTCGCGACTCCCTGAAAAAAGATGAAGCGCGGCAGGCTTTCGGATTGGGGGAACTTTTTTTCCAAGTCCCGATAGAAATTGAAGACCTCGTCCCATTTCCCGCTCTGTACCAGCACCTCGCCGGCGAGCGTCGCGATCTGCTCCGCATTCTCGGCCTTGGGGTATTTGGTAAGGTAGAGATCGCACAACTTCTTGATTTGCGGAATGTCTTTCAGCTTGTTCAGCAGAACGATTTCCGCGTAGGCGGCGGGCTGGGCGTCCGAGGACTCGGGATATTTGGTGCGGATCGTGCGGAAACAGACCAGCGCCTCGCCAGCGCGGTCCAAATAGTAGAGGCATCTGCCCCTGCGCATCAGCAGCGCCGCATCGAGATCGGTTTTTTCCTCAATTCCCTTCAGCGCTTCCGTGGCCAGCGCGACGGCAGGCTTGAGGGAGCCGAGGAGTTCGGCGGCGTTCGAGCGCTGGCCGAGGTTCTTGCTTTTTTCCGCAGCCACGCGGCGCTCGAGGATCTCCACATCGCGCGTCTGCGATTCCAGCGCCCGCTTCTGGATATCCAGGATTTCGCTGCGCGGCGGCACCGAGCGATAAATCGCGAGCGCCGGCTCATACGATTGAGTCCCGACGAACGCATCGGCTTTCGAAATCACTTGATTGGCATACCACGCCAGCGAATCCCGCACCCCGGACTGATTGATGAGGCGGTCGAGGTAATAGACCAGATCGTCATTCTTGCCTGTGTCGGCAAGCAGCCCGATGACCTCCACCGCGGCGGTCGTCTGCTGCGGCGACCGGATGTCCGAACCCATCAGGCTGCGGAACACCTTGAGCGCCTCGTCGCGCTGGCCGAGGTCGGTGTAAACCTGCCCGAGCCACAAGCCTGCTTCGGAGCGGAATTTCGGGTCCTGTGCCGCTAGCTTCAGCGCCTCCGCGGCGAGTTCCTTTTTTTCCTTGGAATCCTGCAACATGGCCGCCCGCCCCGCTCCCAGATAGCAGCGGCTGGCGTAGTCGCCCTTCGGAAATTTCTTCAGGCACTCGGTGAAAGCCGCCTCCGCCTCCGCCGGGTGTCCTCCCAGCAGTTGGGCAAGTGCCACGGTGAAATAAAGCTGGTCCAGCGGCGCGCTCGATTTCTCAGGCAGCTTCGTGAGCAGGTCCTTCAGCTTGACGACCGCATCGTCGTATTTCTGCTCCGTCATCGCCGTCTCCGCCTCGGAATACAGGCGGATGAGGGTGGCTGGCGAGACCACCTCGATGGTCGCCGGCGGCGCCGCAGGCTGCGCGCAAAGCCTGGAAGCCGGGGCGGCTGCCAGTAGGGAAATCGCGAGATACGCGGATGCTTGATGGGTCTTTCTCGGCATACGGTCGGGTTGGAAAAGGGAGCGGCAGCAGGGTGACGGTGTCAAGTCAGTTAGGCTTTCCAGACGCACCGGCGTCATTGGAAGGCATTTGATCTGTGGAAGTTTGGGCAATCCGTGGGAAACTCAAGCGAAACCGCATGCCCGCCCCGGATTTGAAAGCAATGCTCCGCGAAGTGCCGCACCAGCCCGGTGTCTATCTGATGAAGGACCGCCTCGGCTCCATCATCTACGTCGGCAAGGCGCTGGACCTGAAGCGCCGCCTCTCCTCCTATTTCATGGCCTCGCAGAAGATGCGGTCCAACGTGAAAACCCGCGCGCTCATCGACTCCATCCACGATTTCGAGTTCCACACCGTCCGTAACGAGGAGGAATCCCTGCTCCTCGAGGGCAAGCTCATCAAGGACTACCGCCCCCGCTACAACGTCGCATTCCGCGACGACAAGCGCTTCTTTCTCGTGAAAATCCAGCTCGCCGACCCGTGGCCGCGCTTCGTCACCACCCGCATGAAGAAGGACGACGGCGCCCGCTACTTCGGCCCGTTTCCCCACTCCGGCGCGCTCCGCCAGACACTCGAATGGCTCAACCGGACCTTCGGCCTGCGCGTCTGCCGCCCGCTCGTCCCCGGCGCTGTCGATTACCGCCATTGCAACGCCGACATCATCCGCAACTGCTCCGCCCCCTGCATCGACCGCATCGGCCGCGAAGCCTACCTTGAGCGCGTCGCCGAAGCCTGCCGCGTGCTTGAGGGCAAAGGCCGCCGCGAGGTCTTCGAAGGCCTCCGCGCCGACATGGCCCGCGCCGCGGAAATCCTCGATTTCGAAAAAGCCGCCAGCCTGCGCGATATCCTCCAAAACCTCGAAAAAACTCTCTCCCCCACCCGCCAGTTCTCCCGCGGCCGCGGCGTCCAGACCACCGTGAAACCCACCGAAGACCTCGCCGAACTCGGTGAGGAACTCCACCTCGCCGGCCCGCCCCGCGTCATGGAATGCTTCGATATTTCCAACGTCTCCTCCAACCACATCGTCGCCTCGATGGTCCGCTTCACCGATGGCAAACCGGACAACCAGAACTACCGCCGCTACCGGATTCGCACCGTCGAGGGCCAGGACGATTTCGCCTCCATGGCCGAGGTCATCCGCCGCCGCTACTCGCGCATCCTCATGGAAAACGCCGCGGAAAACCCCGATGCCGAGTTCTCCCAGGAAAACGCCGTCGATGCCCAGCGCCGCCTCGCCCGCGAAGGCCGCGCAAAAATCGTCCTTCCCGATCTCGTCATTGTCGATGGCGGCAAAGGCCAGCTCGGCATGGCCGTCCGCGAGTTGAAAGCCCTCGGCCTCCACGACCTCCCCGTCGTCGGCCTCGCCAAGCAGCACGAGGAAGTTTTCATCCCCGGTCGCGAGCAATCCATCCGCATCCCCCACGACCGCGGCGCCCTCAAGCTCCTCCAGCGCATCCGCGACGAAGCCCACCGCTTCGCCAACGGCTACAACGCCCTCCTCTACCGCCGCCGCATGAAAGAGAGCCTCCTCGACGACTGCCCCGGCATCTCCCCCAACAAGAAAAAGCTCCTCTTGGAAAAATTCGGCAGCGTCGCCCGCATCAAAAAAGCCACTGCCGACGACATCGCCCTGCTCCCCGGCATCTCCAAGAAATCCGCCGAGGCCCTTCTCGAATTCCTCCTCCGCGGCGGGTAGCGCCTCTTCCATTGGAGTGCGGAGGCAAGGCCCCCGGCCGCGACACCGCTTTGGATTGCGGAACCCGTTGCGGCGGATTGAACCCGCCAAGCCCCCGATCTCCTCCCCCGGCACCAAGGCCGGACTGGACACCGCCATCCTCGAAGCCCGCAACAGCTCCCTTCTCGAGAAATTCCCCCCGCGCGGCGGCGCCAGCGCCGGCGACAAACCCGCCGCCCCCGCGCCGCCCGTCGTTCCCCCCGCAGGCCTAATCCCTTTTCCCGCCCCTCCGCCGGCCCCCTTCCCCGCCAATCCCGCGATGTCCGATAGATCCACGGCTTCCGAAGTCTTGCCCATCCGATCCATCCACGTTTCCGAACGGAATCCACAACCGCTTTGCCTGCAAGCCTCTTCCACCCGACAATCTGTCTCCTTGCCTCGGCTAACCCGAAACGATATCACCCTGCTCGCAACTATTTACCCTGTTGGGCAGAAAAAATTATGAACATCACAGAATTAATCGCTGAGCTTCAGCTACTACATGACGAACACGACGACATCGAGGTGTGGGCTGCGCCGAGCTTCATCCCCGAAATGAAGATCACCAGTGTTGGCTTTGCTGAAGCGGGACAGCTTCCTACGTTGCAAACAATCTGTCCTTGCGACTATGATTATCCGCCTCGCGTTATCCTTGAGATGAAAGATCCAGCCATTTAGGTCTTCACTCAAGTCTTCCCGATCATCCTACATCAAAGAACAATACGTTACTCATTATGGGCATTCTATCAACCCTTTTTGGTCACAGATCTAATGGCGGCAATCAACTTGCTGAGCTTTGTTTCTCGGTAAGGAATAGCAATGACTTTCTGGAAGATTATGTCTCCAATTGCAGGGAGACGGAAGAGGCGCTAACGCGCCTTAAGTTCAGCCGTGAAATCATAATGATTTTTATCGGCTGCGAATGTGTTGAACACCTAGTTCAAAATGAACACATGGCATTACAGATACGCGATAGTTTTCGTCTCAAATACCTTAATCTCGTGTCTCCCCCGAAAAGGTCGATGATCAAAGACTGCTTAATCCTGGAAAATGAACTTAAGTCAGTCGTCGAACGTGTTGATCCGGGAACGCATACTCAGAACTTCTTGGGGGCGAGCATGCTAACTTTCGAACTAATGATGGTTGTGAGCGATATTCGAACACCTCAATTTAGACGTGACTTCTTTGAGGGTTCGATGTTGACAACCCAAAATCCAGCCGCAGGACTTATGCTTTGGTTCCCGGCTGCTAAACGTTTCTTAGCTCAGATCAGAGGAGTTCCGGTGGAATCAATATCATTCAACGACGCCAACCGTCTTTGTATCTCCATCCATATGCCTTTCACCACGATCTTCCAACATGCTCATGTCATATTCCAATAGGCTTACTTACCCGAATATTCAAAGTGCCGGGACACCCCGCTGAGTTCGCTGCATCTCGGGTGCAACAGCAATACTAACTAAAACTACTTTAATATGGCTAGATCGGGTTTATTTCAGTGTATCGCATGTGGGCATGAATTCCCAGCGAGTGAAGGGGGACTTGTAATGTGCGAAGAGTATTCATGCATTTCATGTGATACCACTGTGAAGATTAGTCGCTTTTCAGAACCCACGTCTGTGGTGTGCAAAGAATGCGGGGGAGAGTCCGTTCCGGGGCTGAAGAGGATGTGCCCACATTGCCGTTCTAGGAATACCAAAATCATCAAGTTAGAGCTGCATATGGACTAAGATGAATCCAAGAAGCCCAACAAGATGAGACACAGCAGCCGTCACTAGCCGACCTGTCAACAACATCACTCGTATTATGAACCCTTTTCTCCGTCTCAACGCTCGCCCTCGCTAGTGAGGGCGCGTGCTCTTTGACGTTAGCTCAAGAAAAAAACAACTCACTCCGATATCCTCATATGACCTCTCCAGCAAAGAATACGATCTGTCTATGGTTTGATCGCGACGCCGAAGCCGCGGCCCGTTTTTACGCCGGGACTTTCCCCGATTCTTCCGTCGGAGCGGTGCATCGGGCACCGGGCGAAAATCCATCTTGCAGGGAAGGCGAAGTGTTGACCGTCGAGTTCACCGTGATGGGCATTCCCTGCATCGGACTCAACGGTGGTCCCGGTGTGGAGCACAACTGGGCATTCTCATTTCAGGTGGCGACCGATGACCAGGCTGAGACGGATCGCTACTGGAATGCAATTGTCGGCAACGGCGGGGAAGAGAGCCAGTGTGGCTGGTGCAAGGACAAATGGGGGCTGAACTGGCAGATCACGCCGGCCGCCCTGACGAAAGCGTTCACCGGCCCAGACCGTGCCGCCGCCAAACGGGCATTTGACGCGATGATGACGATGCAAAAGATCGACATCGCTGCAATCGAGGCGGCGGTCCGCGGCTAACATTGCGATAGACTCAAAAAGAGGGGACAACGAAGCAAGCACCGGCTGCCCCGCCCCGCTCCCAAACCAAATACCGTGCCACTCGATGCAGTCCGTTTACATTGAGACAACGATCCCCGAGTTACTTGGCTGCCCGGCCAAGCAGCCAGCCGAGCACTGTGGTTGACTAGCAAACCACGCACGGATGGTGGGACCAAGAGCGGATGCGTTTCCGTCTCTTCACTTTGGCATTTACCATCGACGAGTGTTCCCGTGGCGATGCTTCGGCGGCAGAGCGACGTTTGTCGTATCTCGAAGAGATCCCAGAACTCTCCATCCCGGAGGATTTGAACCTGCTGGAAGGTGACCTCATCAGCCTCTTCAAGCTCCCGAAGAAGGCGGTCACCGATGCTTCCCATTTGGCTCTCGTGATCGCCCACAGGATCGACTACCTTCTTACATGGAACTGCACTCATTTGGCGAACGCTGTCCTTTAGAAAGAATTGCTCGAGTATTGCGGCTACCACCATTTCCACGTTCCCATCGTCTGCACACCCGGAACCTTGATACTGAGGCGGACCCGAAATTCCGACCACTGAGGAGCTAAACTAAGCTATGGTGGCGGGGTGCGGAAAAGGGGTAGGAGATCAAGGTTTGGGGATCAAGTGGGGAGTGGTGAAGGACTCGAT
>JBBSUD010000006.1:0-68044 GCA_038235225.1 Verrucomicrobiales bacterium | reverse complement strand
GGTGGCGACGGCATCGGCGGTCGTCCACGTGCGGCCCGGGCCGGCGGGCGGCGTGATCGTGAAGTCCGGCTTGGGGTTGAAATCTTCGCCGGTTAAATCCTGGAGTGCGGTGCGTTCGGCATCGGTGCAAAGCGCGAGCGCCTCGTCGCGGGTATTGGCGAGGTAACCAGGATAGCTCGCGCCGCCGGCAGCTTTTCCGGCGGTGTTGAGGAAGGTGAAATAGGCGCGGCGCAGTTCTGGAGTCCATCCGCTGCGGGCGTTACGGAGCGCGAAGGCATAGCGGAGCCGCGCGGTCGGCGGCGGATTATTCGACATGCGCGCAAGGGTTCCGAAATAGCGTGCGTTCGCGCCTTTGAGCGATTCCCAATCAGGCGACTTTTCGGACGGCGAGTTTGCAATCAGGGCCATGCCTTTGGCCGCGGCGGAGGGCGCGTCGAGATATACCAAAAGCCGCAGGATGTCGGCATTCACATTCGCATCGTCGCTTGGGAGATAGGGATCCAGCGCGGCGATCACCGCCGCACTTTCGTTTCTGTCCGGTTTTCCGAGCCGGTCGAATGCGAGTGAAATCCCGCGCAGCACGCCGAGTTTCTGCATCACGGGGAGAACTTTGAAATCCATATCAAGCAGGAACTTCACCAGCCGTCCGCGCATCTCGGGTGTGCCGCTGCGAGCCAGTGCAACCGCGGCGGTGATGCGCGCCTGCGGGTTCGTTTCCGCAAATACTTTCCCCGCCCAAGTTGCGACAGGCTGGGCCTCGATGGCCTCGCGCGCGGCATTGCGTAGGAAGCGGTCCGGGCTTGATAGATGAGGCCAGGCAGCCGCCACCGCAGCCCGACTTTCCACGCCATGATATACCTCCAATTGACGGCGGGTCAGCGCTTCCGGCGGGAGCGCGTCCGGTGGCGCGGGGGCGGTGGACTCGCTTCCGGTATAGGTAACTCGCAGGAGCGCAGAGCGCGAACCGCGTCCGCCGACGGTGAAATAAAGCGCGCCATCCTTGCCGATGATGGCATCAGTCACGGCCAGCGGCGCGCCGGAAATGAACGTTTCCACATCCGCCTTGTAGCCCGCGCCGGCGGGTTGCAGATGGATCGCGAAGATGCGGCCGAAGGTCCAATCCAATGCGAAAAGCGCGCGCTGGTATTTGGCGGGAAACTTCGCTCCAGTGCCCACTACCACACCTGTCGGCGAGCCGGGGCCGATGTCCACCACTGGCGGCAAACTATCCTCATAGTAGGCGGGCCATTTTCCCGAGCCGCTGCGCCAGCCATAGTCTCCGCCGCTGACGACCTGGCAGATCCGCGTCGGTCGATACCATGGCATGCCCATGTCCCATTCCATATCCGCGTCGAAGGTGAACATGTCGCCCAGCGCGTTGAATCCGATGTCATAGGGATTCCGAAATCCGCCGCAATAAACCTCGTGGGTTTTCGTCACGGGGTCGAAAAGCGTGACGCGGCCGCCCGGCGCGAGCGTGCCGCGCGCATGGCCGCGCGGGTCCCATTGTCTTGGCAGCAGTTGGTCTTCCCCCCAAGATGACACACGCCTGCGAACAGTGTCTTTCGCCGCCGGCAGGGGCGTGCGGTTTCCGCCCAGTGTATAAAGCCGCTTGCCATCCTCAGCCGCCAGCACCGCGTGGGTGCCGTGCTCGCCGCCGGATACGACGGGAGAAATCAGTTCAGATTTGTCCAGCAGGCTGTCGTTGTTGCTATCGGTGACACGATAAAGCGCGCCGCCGTTCTTATAAAAGTATAACGCGCCGCTTTCCCATGCCAGACCTTCCGCGCCGGTCAGGGGAACCGGCATTTTCTCCACTTCGGGTTTGCCATCCGGGGTGGCCGGCAGGGTGATCCGATAGAGACCCTTGGAATCCTGGTCGCTCGCCAGCAGACGGCCTTTCGGATCGACGGTTAGCGATACCCACGAACCTTGTTCTGCCAGCGGGACTTCATAAATGGTTTCCACCTTGAATCCCGGAGACACCTTCACATTCGCAGTGGCCGAACCTCCGGCGGGGGGCGCCGCCGCGACGCCGCGGGTTCCGGCTTTGCGTTTCTTTACCGGTGCTGCCGGCGTATCCGTTTTCGCGGGCTGGCCGAATTCCGTCACACCGCCGTCCGGGAGTTCCTTCAACATCACGTCCTTGATTTGCACATTCATCGCCGGACCCCTGTGGATTTGAAATGCGAGGACTCCCTCCAGCGCGCGCGCCTTTTCTTCATGGTCCGCCAGTTCCATCGTCACTTGGCCGTCCAGCTTTTGAATGAGATGATTTCCATTCGCGATGATTTCGTAGTCATGCCATTCGCCGATATCCACCTTCACCGGCGCATGTTTCGCAATGACCCGCCGCTTCCCGGCGGGGTCCACGATCACGCTTTCGCCATTGGAGGCGATGACGCCGCGGCCTCTTTCCTCATAGAGCGAGCCGTTGTGCCCGGCTGCGGGATGAATGTCCAATTGATAGCCGCCGACCGACCATTTGCCGACTTCCGGAAGTTCCTTGCTGCGGTATTGAATGCCGCTGTTGCTGCCGCTTTCCTTGATTTTCGCATGCAGCTCGAAGTTCTTCAATGTCCCGCCGCGCCAGATGAGAAATTGGTTATAAGTCAGCGCGTCCGGCCCGCTGGTTGCGCCGGTGATGCAGCCGTCTTTCACCGACCAAAACGCGGGATTGCCATCCCAGCCGGTAAGATCTTTTCCGTTGAACAACGGACGGAAACCTTCTTCCGCGGCGCTCGCGGAAATCAGGGACAAGTGTGCGGCGAGGCCGAGCAGGACGGCGATGGGTATACGTTTCATGAGATGGATTTCCTTGGTTTTTCGATAGTGCGCGAAGATGCAATTGCGCGCGGGTTGAACTCGGAATGAAAATGGTCCGGATTACCCTTTGTATTTCTCGAAGAGTTCCACGAACTCGCGGTGAATCTTCGTTTCACTGGCGGACAGGTCCTTGGACTCACCGGGATCGGTAAGGATATTGTAAAGCTCGATGGGAGCTTCGGCGCCGTAGCGGACGGCTTTCCATTGGCCGCGGCGGGCGGCTTGAAATGTCTCTCCGACGATGCCGGAATTTGGATCGCCCGCCATTTTTCCAAACTCCCAATAAAGGGTGCGTTCGGGCATGGCTTCCGGCGAGTCGTTCAGCAATGGAAGAATGGAAACACCGTTGGTCAGCACGCGTGGAACGGATGTTAGAGGAACGCCGGCGAGGTCGGCGAAGGTTGGCAGCACGTCGGCGAAAATCCATGGGGTATCGTCGGTGCGGCCGGATTTAATGTGGGCGGGCCAGCTTGCGATCATCGGGACATGGATGCCGCCATCGTAAACGTCGCGCTTCATGCCCTTGTAGGGAGCGGCGGCTTTGAAAAACGCAGGATCGCCGCCGCCTTCGTCATGGGGACCGTTGTCCGAAGTGAAGACGATCAGGGTGTTATCGGCGATTCCCCGCGCTTCCAAAGTCGAGACGATTTTACCAACATAAGAATCGAGCGCGGTGACCATACCGGCGAGGGTGGCGTGCGGCTTGGCGACGGCGTCCGGATAATACCACGCGTACTTGTCGCTGGGTGTTCCGGTGGACATACCGGTGTAGGGAGCATCGGCCAGCGTGGTTTCGTAGGGTTTCACGAATTCCTCGGGAGCGGCCAACTCGGCGTGAGGTGATGAAAATGCAAGCATCACAAAAAACGGATTTTGATGCTTCCGCTTGATGTAATCGATGGCCTCATTGGCGAAGAGTTCCTGGGCATAGGCTCCTTTTTTGCCGCCCTCGTTGGCTTCGATTCGCAGCTTCTTGCCATCGCGCCAGAGGATTGAGGGATACTGGCGGTGCCCTTCCAAAATGGAATACATGCCATACCAGGTGTCGAATCCCATCGCGAGCGGATCGGTGACGCCCATTTGGGAACCGATTGAGTATTTGCCGAAAAGCGCGGTATCGTAGCCGGCGAGTTTCAGGACGTGGGCGAAGGTTACATCGATTTCCTTAAGCTGCGCGGTGTTCGAATTATTCTCCATCAGCCGCCCGTCGCGGCCGGTGAAGAGTGAGACGCGCGAGGGCGAGCAGACGGTGTTCCCGGCATAGGCCTGGGTGAAGCGGATGCCTTTGGCGGCGAGTTTGTCGATGTTGGGCGTCGCGATCGGCGTGTCGCCATAAGCGCCGATTTGATTGAAGCCCAGATCGTCCGCGAGAATGAAGATGATGTTGGGTTTTGAGGAGTCCGGCGCGGCATGAACCGGACCGGCGGCGAGGATGAAGGCGAGCGAGGCGAGGATTCTCATCGAGGGTTTCAAAGGGGTTGGGGTGCGGGAATTGGAGCGATTGGATTTTCCGAAATGAACGACCGCGGGCTGATCAGGAGTCGATCCGCCCACGAGCGCGGCGCGTTCCAAACGGAGAACCCGGTGGGATCTTTCGTTTCCGGAAACGAAGGCGCGCGGCCGATGACCGGCTGAAACGATCTGCCAGCCGCCGTGGCGCGGAATTTCGCGTCATGACGCACCGGGGTGAAATGGGAACGACCCCGATCTGTGACGGGCGGAACGCTGGCCGCCGCCGACAGGGAATCGCGTAGCCGCATCTCCTTCGTCAACGGTGCGCTGGAAATCGGAAGCAGCGGCGGAAGTTTCCCCAGCGCCCGACGGTGCGGGATCCGAAAAACTCTGTACGTCCGCGTCGATGGCATTTGCTTCGTCCTGACAGAAGTTCCCTGCGATTTTATTCCCGGTGCCACTTATCAGATGAAAATCCGTTGCGATGGCAGCACCATTGAAACCTTCAGCACCAGCCGCATGCTGCCGGCCGGAGCAGCACCGGCCGCGCCCGCTATGACATTTTGGTGGTGCGGGCGCTGTAAGAGTCCTCTAGTGTCGCGGCGTTTCGTGACGTGACGGTTCCGCGAGAACGGAGCGAAATTTCCCCATTTCCAGCCGGAAATCTCAACCATCTTCAAGCCCAGTGATCGCTCACGGAAACCTTTTCGCGTTATTTTCCCCGCCGACCGTGGCGCGGCGATTCATGACGGGCGCTCTGTTGATGTTTTCCGCCATTTCCGCCGCTGCGGACCTTGCTTATCCCTTCCAAACGCAAGCCGGTGGCAGCGCTACCTTGGAAATCCGGAGAGACCTCAAAACTCCCATCTCAAGCGCATTGCTGGGCCTGAACTGCAGTTGGCCGGAAGTGATTTACGGCAATACCGGCTATGAGAATCCCGAGGCGGGCCGGTTAATCCGCGCGCTGCGCCCCGCGGCCCTTCGGTGGCCCCACGGCGTGTGGGCGAACTTCTATGATTGGGAAACCGACGGCCGCCGGATGACCGACAATTACAAAACTCCATACGACAGCGCGGTGAGGGATCACCCGGAACTGAGATATGGTTTCAACGGATTGAAAATGCTCCGGGACGAGTTAAATTTCGATGTGATTTTCACTTGGAACATCAACTACGACAGCCCGGAAAAAGGTGTTCGCCGCTTTCTCGACCGCCGCGAAAAGGGATTCCACATGCGGTGGATCGAGCTGGGAAACGAAACCTTCTGGAAAACCCAGCGCAGCGGTGCGGTGAGCGATGTCGATCAGTACATCTCCGTGACCAAGGCCCACGCCGCCGCGCTTAAGAAAATTGATCCCAAGGTGAAGGTGGCGGTCAGCGCCACCTGGCGCGACCCGCGGACCAGCGATTGGAATCTGAAACTCGCCGGCGAGAGTTATTACGATGCGGTCAGCTTGCACAAATACATCAGCCATCCCGCTACCGGCGAAGGCGCGTGCGAAACCCTCAACGCCCGGCGGGAGATGATCGATACGGCGGAGACCATGAAGGGGATTTTCCACCGCCCCATCTGGCTGACCGAGTGGTCCGTGGATGGCGGGGACAACGCCTTGAGCGTCCTCGCCATGGCGGACACATGGCTGGGATTGTTCTCCCGTCCCGACCTGTTCGAGGTCGCCGCCTATTTCCAGATCAACGCCAAACAGCCGCTGGTTACGTTTGATAAGAAAGTCCGCGGCTACACCATGACAAATTATGGCGCCGCCTACGAAATCGTCCGGGACGTTTTCGCGGATGGCGAAATGCTGGGCTGCGGGTCCGTCTCGCCGGAGCTTGCGGCAGGGCTGCCGGCGGTGACGGCGGAAGCGGTGATCAAGAATGGCAAGGTCACGATTTTCGCGGTCAACAAGAGCGACCAATCCGTCGCCTTGCGACTGAAAATCGACGGCCGGTTCTATAGCAAACCCGTGGTGCATCGCGCGCTCGTTTTCGACGGTGCCGCGGACTTCAAGACATTTGCCATGGACGGGGAAATTCTGACCGCCGTTCCAGCCACAGTGCCCGGCATTTTGCTGCCTCCGCTTTCGATCAACCGGATTGACGGCCTCGATGCCACGTTTGCCGGCGGGAAATTAAAGTGAACCTATCTTCCAAATATCGCCCATGATCTCGTCTCTTCTCAAAGTCCTTGCCGCCGTCTCTTTCCTCACGTTCCTCTGCCCGGCCAAGGGGGATTCCGCAGCGAGCTGGATCTGGCAGAAGGACGATGGCCCCGCCAACTCGTGGGTGGCATTTCGCAAAACGGTGGAGGTCCCGGTGGTGCCATCGAAAGCGGTCGCCACGATCGCCGCGGACACCAAGTTCTGGTTATGGATCAATGGCGAGTTGGTGGTGGGCGAGGGTGGATCCGCCGGCGCGCCAAGCCCCGCCGCGCCATGGAGACGGGTGCCGGAGATATGGACAACGGACGCCGCGACGAAACCCAGAAACACCTGGAGCGAGGAAGTGAACATCCAGCCGTATCTGAAGCCGGGGCGGAACACCATTGCCATCCTGGTATGGTATTGGGGCCGGGAAACGTTGAAGGGAACCCATATCGACAGCGGCAGGGGCGGCATGTTATTTCAGGCGGAGATCGGCGGCGGAAAGGTGGTTTCCGATGCAAGCTGGAAAGCGAAACTACATCCCGCCTACGACCCGGAGAGCGGGGATACCGGCAAGATGGTCGTCGCCTACAACGTGAAATACGACGCCCGCCAGGATATGGGAGATTGGAGCGCCAAAGCCTGGACCGGCGGGGATTTTTCCGATGCCGGCTGGCCCGCCGCTGTTGCAAAAGGGCAGCCGCCGGCCGCGCCGTGGCACAATCTGGTGAAATCCTACGTGCCGCGACTTATCGATCATGGCTTGCAGGATTACGAGAACTATCCGGCCTCGCGTTTCCCGTTTGTCAGCGATGGGAAAACGATCGAGGCCAAACTGCCCTTCAATCGCCAGATCACGCCCTATTTCGAGATCGAAAGCGAGGCTGGCAAGTCCATTGAGATTTCCACCGATGACCGGCTGAACGTCATCAAGGCATACTATACCACCAAGGCCGGGCCGCAGCGGTTCGAGGCGTATTCGTGGATGAACGGCCATTCGGTGAGATATGCCATTCCGGCTGGAGTCAAGGTGTTGGGACTGAAATACCGCTGGATGAGCGTTGGAGAATTGGCCGGCAGCTTCGAGTGCAGCGACCCGTTTCTCCAGCGGCTGTGGTGGATGGGCCGGAACACGTTGTTTGTCTGCGCCCGCGATAATTTCATGGACTGCCCGGACCGCGAGCGCGCGCTTTGGATTGGCGACGTATCCGACCAGGCGGGCTATTTGTTTTATGCCATGGATGAATCCGGCCGCGGACTGCTTAAGCAGGCGATCCGCACGACGATGGCTTTCAGTGACAATCATGTCTTCGGCGCGCTCGGACCGCTCCGGATCCGCGAACTGCCGAGCCAGAGTCTGCAATTCATTCCCCAGGGAATCTGGCAGTATTATTTCAATACCGGCGATCGCGAGACCTTGGAATATGCCTATCCGTTTGTCCGCGGCTACCTGGGTTTATGGGAAATGGATGCCGGCGGTTTGCCGAAATACCGCAGCGGCGGCAGCCAGGACAGTTGGGACTGGGTGGACTGGGGCGAGAAGGACACGGAGGACAAGAAGGTCATCCAGGCCGCGCTTTATTACATGGCGCTGGACAGCGCCCGCGACATGGCCGGAGTCATGGGAAGTGCCGGCGATACGGCGTGGTATGACAGTCGATTGGCAAGCATGCGCGATGGATTCGATAAGAAATACTGGACGGGCAAATGTTATAGTTCGAAGCCCGGCAAGCTTCAGGATGATCGCGCGAATTGCCTGACGATTCTCTCCGGCTTGGCAGATCCTTCGAAATACGACTCCATCGTAGAAACTGTTCTCATCCCAAATCTCTATTGCAGCCCGCATTTCGAATGGATGGCGGAAATGGCGATGTGCAAGGCGGGCCGGCATGATGCGGCGCTGGCCCGGATGAAGGTGCGCTACGGCAAGCAGGTCGGCATGAAGAATCTAACCACTCTCTATGAGACTTTTCCCATCGGTGGCAGCTACAACCACGCGTGGAACGCCCCTAACACCGTGCTTTCCCGCGAAATCGCCGGCATCGCCGCCACCAAGCCCGGCTGGAGCGAATATCAGGTGCTGCCGCATCTCGGCGAATTAACCTCACTCAAAGAAGTGGTACCGAGCGTAAAGGGAACCATCGTGGTGGACATCAGGCGGGAAGGCGGCACCTTCCGGCTCGATTTGAAATCGCCCGCGGGAACGAGAGCCATGGTCGGGATTCCGAAACCAACCGGCGGGATTTCCAGCGTGAAGGTGAATGGGAAGGAAATCGGGAAGGCTGGCGGAAACGGCGTCGATCCGGCCGGGGAGACGCCGGATTTCCTTCAGTTTTCCGTGGGACCGGGAGCGTGGAGTTTCGAGGCTGCGGAGTGACGGGAACGTCGGCTTGAGGGGGAGGGGAATGACGCAGCTAACCTAGTGGAATAGGGAGGTATGCGGATGGCGCGGCCTGGAGTATTACCCGGTTTTCACTGATTGCAGACATTGGAAACGCCGGTAGAGGAGTTGGTGGCCTCACCTTCGGAGGGGGGACCCGTCACAACAACCTTCTCAATTTCAGTGCATTCAACGAATTCTATGGTTCGCATCACCCGGTCCAAGGTATGAGCATCCGCGCGTTGTTCGTCCGCTTGGCGATCCTGTCATCCGCCATACTTTCGAATGCCGGCGCGTTCCAACCCAATCTCCCGGACGGCCGGACGCTGCATCTCTGGCATTTGGACGAGGCCGATCCGCCGTTCAAGGACGCCGGGACGAATCCGACGGAAATGCAGGGGCTTTTCAACGGCGCGCGCGCAGGTACGCCGTCCGCGCCCGGCTGCGGCCTGGCCGTGAATTTCAACAACTTCACGCCGGACGGCTCCGGCGAGCGTCCGTATGGCTCGATTCTCATGGCGCGCCCGGTGCTCGATACCGGCTCCAGAGACAACGTTGAACGGCCGATTTCCGTGATGGGTGCCAACGGCGCGTTCACCATGGAGGCGATCGTGAAGCTCGACCGTCTGCCGGCCGATTCGCCCGGACTGGCGGCGGACATCGTGACGCTGGACGACGAATTGGATGAAAACCGAGTCTTCCTGTTCCGCATCGAGAAACCGGGGTTTCTCTCGTTCGTCCCGATTTCCGGAAATGCCGTCCGCGGCGGCGGTCTGGCGACGATTCCCACCAGCGGGCCGCACGCGATCGATACGGAGCATTGGTTCCACGTCGCCGTGACTTACGACGGCCGTGAAAATGTCGCCGATAACCTGAAGTTCTACTGGACCCGCCTCGACTCGGGCGCGCACGCCGCGAACCGGATCGGCGGCGGCACGTTGACTGCGGATTTGTCGCCGGCGCTGGCGGATTTCGCGCTCGGAAATACCGGGAAATTCAACAATCTCGGGCCGTTCGAGTTCTTTCCCGGCAGCATCGACGAAGTCCGCATCAGCGACATCGCGCGGGTGCCGGAAGATTTCTTTTTCGTCCCGCCGGAAATCCGGGAAACGGCCCGGGTTGCCCATCCGGCGGAAATCCCGGTCTCGCCGCCCTCGCGATTGGTGCTGCGCCAGGTCTGGGTGAACGATGTCCGCGCGCCACTCGACCAACCGCTCGAGCTCGGGCCCGGCCAGCACCGGCTGAATTTCGATTTCGGTTTCCCCGAAGGCGCCTCCGCCGACCCGCTGGCGGTCCGGTGCCGGCTGGAAGGACTGGACGAGGATTGGCATCCGACTGCCCAAGGAATGACGCTTACTTGGGAAATGCTGGATGCCGCCGGCGGCCTGCTCGCGCAGACGACATTTTCCGCCACCCGCTCCAGTCCGGGCTGGAAAGGCGACGTGCTCGACTCCGCCTGGAGCCGCCGGAGCGAGCCGCTTTTCGTGCCGGAAATGACCCGCTCGGTCCGCGTGCTGATGTCTTCCGGCACGCCGGACACGACCGGCTGCTGGGCAATCGACGACCTCACCCTGACCCGCTCCGGCAAGCCGGACGCGAATTTCTGGACGGACGGAAATTTCTCCGACGGCGAACGGCTCGACCAGATCGGCGGCGTGCCGAAAGGCTGGTCGCGGCACGGCACCGAGCCGGCGATCGCGCGGGTGATGCTCGGCGCGACGCCCGGTCTTGGCCTGCTGGACGCCGAGCAAAACCAGTGGGCGTATTGGAAATGCGAGCGCGAGCTGCCGGTCCGTCCGCGGCCCGGCGGCGAGACGTTTCTCGTCGGCTGGTCGGAGGCCTACAACGTCATTCCCGGTTCCTGGCTGCGGGCCAGCTACCTGAACGTGCCGCCGGGGAAATACACATTTCGCGCCATTTCCGCCGTCCCCGGACCGCAATCGCAGACGACCGAGCTCGCCTTCCCGTTCCGCATCCGCCAGCCGTATTGGAAGCTCGCCTGGTTCGCGCCGCTGCTCGCGGTCTGCGGCGTCATCGTCATCGGCTGGGCGCTGTTTCTCAACTACCAGCGGAAATCCCGGAACAAACTGGTCGCCATCCGCCTGATCAACGCCATCGAGCGCGACCGCGCTCGCATCGCCCGCGACATGCACGACGACCTGGGCACCCGCGTTTCCCTGCTCAAGCACGCCTCGTCCGCCGTCACCCGCTCGCTCGGCGGCGAGCCCGAAATCGCCCGCGTCCTGGCCGACCGCCTGGAAGTCGCCGCCCGGGACCTGGTCCGCGCCATGGATGGTCTCGTTTGGGCGGTGAATCCCTCCAACGACACGCTCGAGCACATGGCCGCCCACATGTCCGGCGTGGCGCAGGAAATGTTCCGCGATTCCCCGGTACGGCTGCGGATTCTCATCCCTACCGCCCTGCCGGCGGAGCGCGTCAGCGCGGATTTCCGCCACCATTTCTCGCTGGCGGCCAAGGAGGCGCTTCACAACATTTTCAAACACGCCGGTCCCTGCGTCGCCACATTCGAACTTCACGCCGAGCGCGGGATTCTCATCGCCCGCGTCACGGACACCGGCAATGGCTTCGACCCCGCCAATCCCAAAGCCGGCAACGGCCTGCTCAATCTCGCCAGCCGCGCCGCGGAAATCGGCGGCACCTGCGATTTCGTCTCCGCCCCCGGTGAAGGCACGCGCGTGGTCTTGACCTGCCCGCTGCCGAAAGTTCCCATCGCCGTGAATTCATGAAAAATCCCCACACCCTCGCCATCGTCGAGGACGACTCGCAGTTCCGCGAATCGTTCCTGGAAACGCTCGCGACGTCGGAGGCGTGGACGGTCTCCGGCTGCCACGTCCGGGCGGAGTCCGCGCTGGCGGAAATCCCGAAAAATCCCCCGCAAGCCGCCATCGTGGACATCCAGCTTCCCGGCATGTCCGGCATCGAGCTGGTCCGCAGACTCAAGCCGCTTTGCCCGGAAACGCAGTTCCTCATGGTCACCGTTTTCGAGGATGCGGACAAAGTCTATGAAGCGCTCGCCGCCGGCGCGTCCGGCTATGTGTTAAAACGCGATATCCACGCCCGCCTGCTGGAATCCCTCGACGACGTGCTGGCCGGCGGCGCGCCCATGTCCAGCGCCATCGCCCGCAAGGTGGTCCAGCATTTCCGGCTCCCCGTCCCGGATCCGGGTGTGGAATTCAACCTCACCCAGCGCGAGACCGAGACGCTCGATCTCCTCGTGAAAGGCTATTTCTACAAGGAAATCGCCAGCGACCTCGGCATCCGCATCGACACCGTGGCGTTCCATCTTGGGAACATTTACAAAAAGCTCCACGTCCGCACCCGCAGCGAGGCGATCCTGAAATACATGGGCCGCGGCGAGTAGTTGCTCGCGGGTCAGGCGGGAAACGAGGTTCGTTTTTCGATCCGATCCGCTGGCAGTCAGCGGGTTGGGAGGATACTCCATAAACAGGGAGTTGTTCCAGCCGACGATTTTTCTTATCGCTTACAAATGCCAATCGCGCCGGTCCACGAGGACTCGGGTTGCGATCGGGCATTTTGAAAAAACAACCCGCCAAACTCCTGATGAAAACCCGTTATCTCTCCATTCTTCCGCAGCGACTTGTCCTCTGCATGGCCCCGCTCCTCGCCACGACCGCCGTCCACGCGGCTGTGGTCAATTTCAACGAGCAAAGCACCCAGAACATTTGGACCTTCAAACCGGCCACGGTCAACTTGCTTACCGGCGCCACGCTGACCGCATCCGCACCTTTGGGAAATCACGGCGAAGGCACCTCCACCACATTCACGCCGCTGACCGATGGCCAGCTCGGCCTCGCGGATGGTACCGATAACAGCCAGGCCGTTTCCCCGGCCAATGGCACCTCCGCCACCTACGCCCTGAATCTAACCGGCAAACCCGCCGGCTATAACATCACATCCTTCGATGCTTATGGAGCGTGGGCCAACACCGGTCGCGACAACCTGGATTTCACGATTCAATATTCGGTGGTTGGCGCCCCGACAGTCTTCCTGCCTCTCGCCACTGTCAGCAACCACACTCCCTTTCCGGGTTCTCCGCTCCGTGCCACCCACACCAGCATCACCGACACCAGCGGTTTTCTGGCGATGAATGTGCATTCCATCCGCTTCAACTTCGCCGGACAGGAAAACGGCTACGTCGGCTATCGCGAGTTCATTCTGCGGGCGGAAGCGAATCCGGTCATGGCTACGAATGAAGCGAACACCACCAATATCTGGACGCTCCCGGCCGGCACCAATCTCCTCAAATACTCCACCTATCAGGGTACCGTTAACCCCGGCTCGGTCGCGGGCGCCGACCATGGCAATGGCGACATCACCTCATCGGACTGGACCACGCTTACCGACGGACTTCTCGGCGTCCCCGCGAACGTGCTGGCAAGCGTCGCTCCCGCGAACAACACAACGGTCACTTTCCCGCTAGATACCTCGTTGAACACGAAGGGCTATGATATCACTTCGTTCGATTCCTACGCCTCGTGGCCTAACAGCGGTCGGGACAACCAGGATTTCGCCATCCGCTACGAAACCCTGGCGAACCCCGGAGTGTTCGTCCCGCTCGCTGAGGTTGGCAATCATACGGGAGCGCCCCTGAACGCCACCCATACCTCGCTGACATCTCCCGCGGGCGTTCTCGCGAACGGCGTTACCGCCATCCAGATCAATTTCAACAATCAGGAAAATGGCTATGTCGGATACCGCGAATTCATCGCGCTGGGAACTCCGGTCTCGCTTTCCGATCCGCTGACATGGACGGGCGCGAGCGGCTCCGGCGGAAATGCCACCTGGAGCGGCTCGAACAACAATTGGAAATCCGCCACGGCGAATCCAAGTCCTTATGTCACGACCGCGGGACTCACCTTCGGTAATTCGAGCGCCAATAACAACATCACGGTTTCCCCATCCCAGACCGCGTTCTCGATGCTATTCCAAAACGATGTGGCGCATCCCTATGTCTTTTCCGGCTCGGCCCTCTCCGTCACCAACGACGTCATTTCCACCGGGGCCGGCAAGGTGACATTTAACAAGGCGCTGGCGATTCTATCCAGCGTCCGCCTTGCGGGACCGGGCAGTTTGGTAATCAACGACAATCTGCAAGCCGCGGGCCTGATCCTCACGGGAACCGGCAGCGTGGACTTGAACTCGGATACCACTCTGGCAGGCGGCGTCTCGGTCTCCAATGGCGTTCTGAACGTAAACTCCGACATTGGACTGGGAGACGGAATCGTGATGCTCAGCGGCGGCACCGTGAATTTCAAATCGGGAAATCCCTATGTCTTCAGCCTTGCCGGCAACGGTGGCGGATCGATCGTGCTCGGCAATTCCACAACTCCAGCCGGGACCCGTCTTCATGTTGGCTATGCTGACATGACCACCTATTCCGGCAGCATCTCGCAGGCCGCTGGAGATGTTGGAAGTCTGGTAGCGGAAGGTCCGGGATTTCTGACATTGAACGGAACCTCCACCTACACCGGAACCACCTCGGTCCGTCCCGGCGGCGGTTTGGAATTCGCCACCCGCACCGCGCTCTATAATGCAAACCCCACGGCATGGACCGCAGCCAACCTGCTGGTCGATGGGATTGGACTTCTCACTTTCCGCGTGGGCGGCGCGGGCGAGTTCACCGAGGCCGAAATCAATGCGATGCCGCTCGGCGGATTCGCACCGGACTCCTTCCTGGGCATCGACACCACGGCCGATACCATCCTGTCGCGGAACCTCACCCAGCCGGGTGCGGGCCTCGTGAAAACCGGCTCCGCCATGCTCACGCTCACCGGCATGAACACGTCCACAGGAACACTGAAAGTTCTTGGCGGAACTCTGAACGCCGCAAGCGCCGGAATATCCATTCCGGGCAACGTGCGGGTCGGCGATGGCAGCGACAAGGCCTACCTGAACTTTGGCGCAAGCAATCAGTTCGGTGCCGACAGCATTCTTACCATCGCCGCCGGCGGTTACTATAGCGGCAAAGTCAATCTGCGGGGAACCGACCAGACCGTCGCCGGTCTGGAGAGCCCTAACGACTCGAACCTTGCCAGAGTTTCCCTGATTCAAAACGACGAGGCGGGGAATCCCGGATTCACCACCAATCCCGGACCCGCCAGCCTCACCATCAATGCGGCTACCGATCATAGTTTCTACGGACTCATCCGTGACCAGGACGGCGGTCCCGTGTCCGTCATCAAGAACGGCCCCGGCACCCAGGAGTTCATCAACAACCAGGTCCAAGGCTATGGTTATACCGGTCCCACCGCCATCAATGCGGGCACGCTGAAGCTGAACTTCTTCGGCGGCCAAACCGGTTTCGGATCCAATATCGCCATCGCCGCTCCCGCGACGCTCGCCTTCAATGCAACCGGCGGAGACTACAACTTCGACCGGATCATTTCCGGCGCGGGAAATGTCACCCTCACCGGCACCAACGCGATCCGCTTCACCAATCCCGCGAATTCATTTACCGGCGGCCTGACCGTTGGCTCGCCGGGAGTCGCAACCTATAATGGCTTTCTCGCCCTCGTCTATACCGGCACCCAAGGCGCCGGAACCGGGCCGGGACAAACCAGCGTGGGCGGAGCCATGATCGACACCCATGTCATCACCGTGAACGGCGGCGCGACGCTGGCGATCGACGGCGGCCCGGCGCTCGGCGAGGCCACCGTGGTCCCGCATTTCGCGCCGTCCGTCGTTATTAATAACTCGGGCCTTTCCGGCGGCAGCAATACCACGGCATTCGTCTCCAATCTCACGCTGAACAATGCCGAGGTAACCGTTCGTGAAGGATCCACCGCCGGCGGTTTCAATACCAACCTGGCATTTGTGGGGACTGTCATTGTGGGCGGTGACAGCACCGCTCCCTCGACCATTTCCACGCCCATCACCGGGCCGAATGCGAATATCTCGCTGGGATCGCTCGGTCTGACCGGCACCACCTTCCAAGTGGCGGATGTCACCGGCGACAGCGCGGTGGATTTCGACGTGGCCGCCCTGTTTCGCGACGTGTCGAACCAGCCGTCGCAACTCGTAAAAACCGGTCCCGGAACCATGTCCGTAGCCGGACCGCAAAGTTATACCGGACCGACTTCGGTCCTCGAGGGCGAACTCCGGTTCGACACCGCAACCCTCGCGGACGACGCTGATGTCACCATCGCCGCGAACGGCATCCTCAACCTGAACTACAGCGGTTCGGACAACATCCGCCGGCTCACGCTCGCGGGCGTTGCCATGAATCCCGGAACCTATGGATCTACCACCAACAGCACTTCCGGTGTCATCCAAACCCCGCGGATCTCCGGCGACGGCGTGCTGGTGGTTTCGACCGGGGCCGCGGCGGGTTATGAGGCGTTCGCTTTACAAATCCCGGATTCAGGAAAGCGCCTCCGCACCGACGATGCGGATGGCGACGGATTCACCAACCTCCAGGAGTTCCTTTTTGGCACCTCGCCCATCGCCAGCAACGGTGCGCTCTCCACCGTTCAGCGCTCGGGTGCTAATCTGATCATCCGCTGGAATCAACGCGCCAGCGGCGGCAGCGTCTATGTGCTGCAGGAAAGCACGACACTCCATAACCCTTGGACCGCCAGCACCGCGACCGTCACCAACGCCGCGGTTCAGGACGTGCCGGACTACATCCGCAAGGAAGCGACCGTCCCGGTTGACAGCACGCGGAAATTCCTGCGAATCATGGCGACGGAATGATATCACATCTCCCCGCGTCCGGAACATCACCGGCCGCGGGGTCTTTTTTTTGGGCAAATGAGGCCTGCTCCCGATCCTTCGATTCCATGACCACAAGAAAACCGTTAGAAAAGCTGTTCCGCCGATTCAACCATACGAGACTCGCTGCCGCTTGCGCGATGATGGCATTGCTTTCACAGCCGCTGGCCGCGGCGCTTTCCACCGCGAATTTGCGTTGTGAATATCTGACCGACCCGCGCGGGATCGACTCAGTCAAACCCCGGTTGTCGTGGGTTGTGGAATCGAAGGATCGGGGGGAGGCGCAGACCGCCTATCGGATTTTGGTGGCATCTTCCGCCGATGCCCTCGCCGGGGATCGCGGGGATCTCTGGGACAGCGGAAAGGTGGAAAGCGCTGCGACCGGCCAAATCCATTATGAAGGCAGTGCTCTCGAATCGGGAATGCAATGCTATTGGAAAGTCCGGTCGTGGAATAAGGATGGAAGCCCATCCGAGTGGAGCCAGCCCGCGTCATGGACCGTCGGCCTGCTGAAAGCTTCCGACTGGAGCGCCAAATGGATCGATGCTGCCGAACGGGCGCCTCGGCAGACGCGGCAGGGCACGATCAAGATCCTGTCCGCTACCTACCGCGCCGCCGATAACGCCGGCTCATTCGACGCCACCCGGCTGGTGCGGAAATTGGAACGGACCGGGAGTTTTCAATTGAATGTGGGAAATATCGCCATGGGTGCGGATCCCGCGTACGGGCATCCCAAAGAACTGCGGATGATCTATGAAGTCGACGGGAAAAAAACCTCCAGAACCTTCCCCGAGAAGACGGATGTGAGGTTTCCAGACGATTTCCTGCCGCCGCCCGCCATTGTCCGGGCGAGTTACGAATCAGCGGACGGAGGCAGCTCTGCGGACGTGACGGAATCATTGGCGAAGCTCGCCGCCGACGGGTATTTCGAAATTCCCGTCAACAATGCAACCATGGGTTCCGATCCGGCTCCGGACGTGGTGAAACGGTTGCAGGTCGAGTTTCAACTGAATGGCAAAGCCGAAACCCGAACGATTGCCGAGAACGCGAAATTCAAGTTCCCAGACGACTTGTTGAAGGCGGGCACCGTGCCCTACCTGCGGCGCGGCTTCAGTGTAAACAAACCGCTGGCGCGAGCCACCATCCACGCCACGGCGCTCGGTATTTACGAGCTCCGGCTCAACGGCCGGCGGGTCGGAGATCACATACTCGCTCCGGAATGGACAGACTATAACAAGCGCCTCCTCTATCAGGAATACGATGTCACCGGCTTGGTGAAGGAAGGTGCCAACGCGCTCGGCGCGCAGGTCGCCAACGGTTGGTATTCCGGCCATATCGGCAACGGCGGATTTCAATATTGGGGAACCAGCCCCGCGCTCTTCGCCCAGCTTGAATTGGTCTATCAAGATGGCAGCCGCGAGCGCGTGGTCACGGATTCCGTATGGAAATCCCATGCCAGCCCTTTGCTTTCCACGGACTTCATGATGGGCGAAAACTATGATGCCACGAAGGAAATACCCGGCTGGGACATGCCGGGATTCGACGACTCGGCTTGGGTGGGCGTGATGGAGCGCGCCGAGCCTTCGCGCGAGTTCGATGGCCAGGTGATGGAACCGGTGCGCGAATTGATGGAACTCAAGACGAAAACATTAACGGAACCGCAGCCCGGAAAGTGGACCTATGACCTTGCCCAAAACATGGTCGGCGTGGTCCGGCTTCATATTCAGGCTCCCGCCGGAACCCGCATCACTTTGCGGCATGGGGAAATGCTCAACCCGGACGGCACGCTCTATACCGCGAATCTCCGCGGCGCGCCCTCGATCGATACGTATGTCTGCAAGGGCGGCGGCATGGAAACCTGGCAGCCGAAATTCACATTTCACGGCTTCCGCTATGTGGAGCTTACCGGCGTGCCCGTCAAGCCGCCGCTGGACGCGGTGACCGGTATTGTCATCGGCTCGGACACTCCGAAAGCGGGAAGTTTCTCCTGCTCGGATCCGCGGATCAACCAGCTTCAATCGAACATCGAATGGGGCCAGCGCGGAAACTACCTCAGCGTTCCCACCGACTGCCCGCAGCGTGACGAACGGCTTGGCTGGATGGGTGACGCGCAGGTGTTTGTCGGCACCGCGATTTATAATTCCGATGTTGCTCCGTTTTTCACGAAATGGCTGGTGGATGTCACCGACAGCCAGGGTCCGGACGGAAGTTTCGCCGATGTCTCGCCATTCGCCGGACCCTCCACCGGCACGCCGGCGTGGGGCGACGCCGGAGTGATATGCCCCTGGACGATCTATGAAACATATGGCGACCGCCAGTTGCTGGAACGGCAATATCCTTCGATGACCGCGTGGTTGGACTGGTGCGGCAAAAACAGCAACAACTTCGTCCGCAGCGGCAACCGGGGCAATGACTATGGCGACTGGCTGTCGATCGGCGCGGACACCGACAAAGAACTGCTGGGCACCGCATACTATGCCTACTCTGCCAGCTTGGTGGCGAAAGCCGCCGCCGCTCTTGGAAAATCCGCCGATGCGGAAGCATATACCAAATTGTTCGATTCGATTAAAAACGCATTCATCGCTAAATATGTCAGTCCCGATGGAGCTATCAAAGGCAACACCCAAACCGCTTGGCTCCTGGCGCTGAAATTCAATCTCCTGCCCGACGACCTCCGGGCCATAGCCGCGGACCTGCTGGAGCGGGACATCATCGCGAAAGATTACCATTTATCCACCGGCTTCGTAGGCGTGAGCTACCTATTGCCGGAGGTCAGCAAAGCCGGGAAAACCGACACCGCCTACCGCTTGCTGATGCAGGATACATTTCCCTCCTGGCTGTTCTCGGTAAAGATGGGCGCCACCACGATTTGGGAGCGCTGGGACGGCTGGACGCCGGACAAGGGATTTCAGGATGTCGGCATGAATTCCTTCAACCACTACTCGCTCGGTTCCTGTGGCGAGTGGCTCTATCGGAACGTGGGTGGCATCGGCGCCGATCCGGCGGAACCCGGCTTCAAGAAAATTGTCATCCATCCGCTGGTGGGCGGCGGACTCACCGGAGCCAAGGCAACGTATCGTTCCATCCATGGCTTGATCGGCAGCGATTGGAAAACTTCGGACGGCGCTTTCGCTCTGAACATCGAAATCCCCGCGAACACGACGGCGACGGTTTTCGTGCCGGCCAGAAACGCCGCCAGCGTCCGCGAATCCGGCAAATCGGCCGCCGAAGCGGAAGGCGTCACGTTTCTCCGCACGGAAAACGGCGCCGCGGTTTTCGCCGTGGGTTCCGGGAGTTACCGCTTCACCGCGCGCTGACGGCGATGGGGCGCATTGGCCGGCACTGGCGACGTCACCGTTTGCGTTTCCGCCCGTGCGGTTTGGCAGTTTCCGCGGTCAGGGCTGCCAGCTCGCTGACGGTCCACGGGGCGGGGCGTGGTTGCCGAACGAGTTGCGGACGTAGCTGGAAATGTCCGCGATCCACTGGTCGGAGTTAGCGTGTCGACCTGGCGGACTTTCGCCGGGGCGGCCGCGGGCTTGGCGTGCGAGACGGCGGAGGTGAGGACGATCGCCGGGAAAATCAGGCGGCGGGACCGGTTGAATCGATGCACGGGCGGAAAGGTTTTCGGGGATGCCCCGCCGTCGGATGGTTGGCGAAGCGGATTCAATGGCATGGATTTCGGGACTCTTTCCGTCCCCGCCCCACGAATCGCGGCGGCCGGCGGCTAAGGTCTTGCCAGCGGGCGCGACCATTTGGAATGGTCCGCGCGGAACGGCTCGTTCGCCGGCTGCCTTGGGTCCGACAAGGGCATCCGCCGTGGCGCGTCACTCTCCGCACCCAACGAAAACCCCGATCCACCATGATTTTCAAACCGCTTGCTCATGCCGCAGCCGTCTCCGCGGCACTCTTCCTCACCGCCTCCCTGCGCGCGGATGAGGCGAAACCGAACATCGTCATTATCATCGCCGACGACCTCGGCTACGGCGACCTCGGCTGCTACGGCGCTACGAAAATCAAGACGCCGAATGTGGACAAACTGGCCTCCGAAGGCGTGCGATTCACCCAAGGCTACGCGCCGTCCTCGACCTGCACGCCGTCGCGATTTTCCCTGCTGACCGGCGAATACGCGTGGCGCGAAAAGGTGCGCAAGACCGGCATCCTCGCGGGCAACGCGCCGCTCTGCATCGAGGCCGGGCGGCTGACTCTGCCGGCCATGCTGCGGAACGCGGGCTACCGGACCGGCATCGTCGGGAAATGGCATCTCGGGCTTGGCGATGGCGGAAATCCCGTGGATTTCAACGGTGAAATCAAGCCGGGTCCGCTGGAGGTCGGGTTCGATTATTCCCACATCATCCCGGCCACGGTGGACCGCGTGCCGACGGTGTGGGTGGAGGGCCATAAGGTCGTCGGCCTCGATCCGACCGACCCTATCGAGGTGGATTACACGAAGAAAATCGGCGACGAACCGACCGGCTCGGACCATCCGGAAATGCTCAACCAGCAGGCCGACAAGCAGCATTCGGACACGATCGTCAACGGCATCAGCCGCATCGGCTACATGAAGGGCGGCAAGGCGGCGCGCTTCAAAGATGAGGACCTCGCCGGCACCGTGGTCGCGAAATCCGTGGAATTCATCGAGCGGAACAAGGACAAGCCGTTTTTCCTGGAGGTGGGGCTGTTCGAGCCGCACGTGCCGCGGATTCCCGGGCGCTTCGCCGGCACCAGCGGCACCGGCGTGCGCGGGGACGTCATCCAGCAGATCGATTGGGAGGCCGGGGAGATCTTGAAAACGCTCGATCGCCTGGAACTCGCGGACAACACGCTCGTCATCCTGAGCAGTGACAACGGCGCGATTCTCTTCGACGGCTACTTCGACGGCTCGGTGAAGGATCTGAACGGCCACGAGCCGACCGCCGGGCTGCGCGGTTGGAAATACCTGACCTTCGAGGGTGGCTGCCGCGTGCCGTTCATCGCGCGCTGGCCCAAGAAAATCCAGCCGCGGGTTAGCGACCAGATGATCAGCCTGCTCGACCTGTTCGCGACCTGCGCCAGCATCGCCGGCGGGAAACCACCCGGCAAAGCGGCCCCCGACAGCTTGGATCTCTCCGCCGTGCTGCTCGGCACGACGACGGAAAACGTCCGCGAAAGCATGGTGCTGCACGGCATTTCCGACGCGCTCGCGCTGCGCTCCGGCGATTGGAAATTCATCCCCGCCAACGCCAAGGGTGAGGTGAAGGGCACCGGCGGGGCGGACGCTTCGGAAGCGCGCTTCACTCCGGGCCGGATCACCGAACCGTTGCTTTTCGACCTCTCCAAAGATCCCGACGAGACGACCAACGTGATCGGCAAATTCCCCGATAAGGCGGAGGAAATGCGGCGAAAGCTGGAGGAAATCAAAGCGGCTTCGTAGCGCGCCGGCCGGCGGATTTATTTGGATTTTGCGGATTTCCTCCGGCTCCGGGCGCCCGCGCGCGAGCCGAGCCGCGGGCCGTTGTCCGGGGGCATCGAGCGGTGCCACGCGAGCGCGGCGGCGGTGAGGCGGGCGGCGATTTCCGGGTTTTCCGCAGCGAGATTTTTCGATTCGCCGGGGTCCTTGGCGAGATCGTAGAGCTGGGGATCCGCGCCTGCGTAGGTGCAGAGGAGCTTCCAATTTCCGTCGCGGACGGAAAGGTCCGGCAGCTTCTCGGTGACCTTGGGCCGCGGCGACCACTCGAAGCGGTCGGGCGGCCGCCGCCAGAAAACCGGCTTCGCGCGGGTGCCGGATTTCCTGCCGGTGAGCGTGCTGGAAAGCTCCTCGCCGTCGAAGGCGATCGTTTCGGGCGGGGCCACGCTGGCGATTTTCAGCAGCGAGGGGGGCAGGTCCATGGCGGCGAGGACGGAGGTGTCGTTGAGGGAACCAGCTTTCGCGGCGTCGATGAAGCCGGGTCCCCAGACGATGAGCGGCGAGCGGGTGCCGCCTTCGTAGAGGGTGCCTTTCACGCCGCGGAAGGGACCGGCGGAACCGGCGCCAGGCTCGGGGCCGTTGTCGGAACAAATGACGATGAGCGTGTTGTCGCGCAGGGCGGGGGAATCGCGGATGTGGTCGAAGAGCTTGCCGAACTGGGCGTCCATTTCCCGCAGGACCGAGAGGTAGAGGCCGTGTTTGCCATCGGCCCACTTGTCCACCGGCGGCCAGAACGGGCTGTGGACGTCGTCCGGCCAGACGTTGACGTAGAACGGGGATTTCTCCGCCGCCGACTTGTCGATGAAGGCGAGCGCGCGGTCGAGGTAGCCGGTGGTGATTGCCGAGCGCTGCATCCAGGTGACGGGGCCGCCGAGGCGCACGGCGTCGTCCCAGATTTTGCCGGGTTTCGTGTCGCCGGGTTTGAGGGTGAGGGGCAGGAGTTTGGGCCCCATCCCTTCGAAATTGGTGAGCGATTCGTCGAATCCGTAGCGGCTGATGGCGGGTGCGTCGGTGACATCGCGCTGGCCGCCCATGTGCCATTTCCCGAAGTGGCCGGTCGCGTAGCCAGCCTGCTGGAGGAGCCGGGCCAGTGTAGGGGCCGCGGGGTCGAGCCACTGGGCCATGCCGCGGCTTTCGTTAGCGGTCCGATTCCCGAGGAACGAGGTGATGCGCCAGCGCTGCGGATACTGGCCGGTGGTGATGCCGGTCCGCGAGGGCGAGCAAATCGGCGAACTTACGTAAAAATTCGAGAAGCGGATGCCCTCGGCGGCCATGCGGTCGATGTGGGGCGTCTTCGCTTGCTGGTTCCCGAAGCAGGAGAAATCGCCCCAGCCCATGTCATCAATGAGGAGCAGGACGATATTTGGTCGGGCGGGAGAGGGCGCGGCGGCGGCGAATCCGGCGAGTGCCGCGAGGAGGAGAAGGGATTTCATGAGGGTGGGGTTTCAACGTTTGGCAGCGCCGTTGCGGCCCTTTTTGCGGCCGCCGCCCGGCCTTGGCAGCACATCCGCGCGTTCCGCCCAGGCGGTCCACAGCGCGTCCATCCGCTCGACGCGGTCCGGTTCTTGGGCGGCGAGGTCATGCGTTTCGGTCCGGTCCGCCTTCAGGTCGTAGAGTTCCCACGCGCCCCGAAGGCCCTCGCGGACGAGCTTCCAATCGCCGGTGCGGATGGCGGCATTGCCTTCGTGTTCCCAAAAAATCGCGTCCCGTTCGAGCGGTTTGTTTTCGAAAGCCGGCCGCAGGCTGCGGCCTTCCATCGGCAGGATTTCCTTGCCGCCGAATTCTTTCGGATAGGTCGCGCCGCCGAAGTCCGCGACCGTGGCCATGATGTCGATCAGGTGCGCCGGCTGGGTGCGGAACTCGTCTTTCGCGGAAATGCCCGCCGGCCAATGGGCGATCAGCGGGGTGCTGATGCCGCCTTCGTGATTGAAATGCTTGTAGAGGCGGTTCGGCGTGTTTTCGAGGTTCGCCCATGACTGGCCGCAGAACACGGTGCTGCCCGCGCCGCCGGGGTTCTTGCCGTTCAGCCGTCCTTGGGGACCGCCTTCGGCATTGCCGCCGTTGTCGCTCATGAAAAGGATGAGCGTGTCGTCATAAACGCCCTTTTCCTTGAGCGCGGCGACCAGCTTGCCGATCGCCAGGTCCATGTGCCAGACGCACGCGGCGTAGATGCTCATGATGTGGTCGAAGCGGTCCTTCTCCTCCGCGGAAAGCGAGTCCCACGCCCGCACGTCCTCGTCCCGCGGCGAGAGTTCCCATTTGGGATCGATCAGGCCCATCGCCTTCTGCCGTTCGTAGCGCGCCTCGCGCAGCTTGTCCCAGCCTTGTTGATAGATTCCGTGGCGGAATTTCGCGATGTCCTCCGCCGGTGCTTGCAGCGGGAAATGCGGCGCATTCTCCGCCAGATAGAGAAAAAACGGCTTCTTCTCCGAGATCGCCTCGTCGATGAACCGGATCCCGAAATCCGTCCACAGATCCGTGGTGTACCAATCCTCCGGCAGCCGCGGATCGTCGTTGGCGATCTTTTCGCCATTGAGGTAAAGCTTCGCCCGCGGCGAATCAGCTCCATAGAACCCACCCGCCGGCGCGGTCAGATTGCGCTCGAAGCCGCGGCCCCACGGCGTGACCCCGGCATCCTGGCCGACGTGCCATTTGCCGGTCATCGCCGTGAAATAGCCCGCGGGTTTCAGCACTTCCGCGAGGGTCACGCAGCGGTCGTTCAGATGGCCGACATATCCGGGAAGTCCGTCGTCCTCGTTCATGTGGCCGATGCCCGCCTGGTGCTGGTAAAGTCCGGTGAGCAGCGAGGCGCGCGTGGGGCAGCAGCGGCCGGTGTTATAGAATTCCGTGAATCGCAGGCCGCCCTTGGCGAGCGCGTCGAGGTTCGGCGTGGGGATTTCCCCGCCGTAGCAGCCGATGTCCGAGTAGCCCATGTCGTCCGCGAGTATGACGATGATGTTCGGCTTCGCGGCGGCCGTCAGGACCTCGCCGAGCGCGAGGAAAGCGAGGAGGATTGCGGTGCGTGTCATGCTGATTTTCTGTGCTGATTTGATTGGTCCCCATGATCCTGCCCTAGCGGGAAGTGCCGGTATTTGGGATTCGTTCTGCGGCGCGGAATGCGATCCGCGGATCTCATGGATCGGGAACGAAGCCGGTTGGCGTCTCTTCAACCGCCGGCGCGGCAGCGGGTTGCAAAAGTTGTCGGAGTTCCCCGCTCCAGCGGCCGGCGGAAGGATGCGTCAGGTTGGCACGGATGTGGGCGAGCATCCGGACCGCCGCGGCGTCCTCGTCGCCATGCTTGAAAAGATCCACCTCCATCTCCCATTTCAGCTTGGGAAGTTCGTCCGTGGCAAATGACTGCTGCTGCCCGGGCGCATTCTTTTTCTTTCCACCGCCGCCGGTATTCCACGACCGGTTCCGGGCGGTTTCCTGGTCGATGCGCAGCAGCCATGCCGCGCGCAGGGCCGCGGCCGGGCCGGCCAGCCGGAGCGGCGGCAGGACCACATCCTCGTAAAATCGCTCCAGCAGGCCCGGTGCCGGTGACCAATTCGCGACGCGCACCTGGCCGATGCCGTAGGCCTTCCCGAACACGCTGGCGGTCACCGCCTGCTCGAGAAGCTCCTGCTGGGGCGCGAAACGGTCCGCATCCCGGAAAATCGCGGCCACGATTTCCGCCGCGTCCTTCGCGAGCTTCGGCCGGTCCGGCTTTTCCCCCGCCGCCTGGAGCGTGAGCACGAGCCAGGCGAGCTGCAGGCGCAGCGCCTTCTGAAATGCCGGATTCGACAGGTGGTCCGACTGCTTGCGCTTCCACTCGCGGAACTGCTGGTCCTTGCGGTCCTTGTCTTCGAAATTGAGCTTTCCGTAGCAATTCAGGTAAAGGGCCAGCGCCGCTTCGTCGCTGCCCATCGCGCTGCGGAAGGCGGCGATGGCCACGCCGTATTTGCCGTCCCGCTTGATCGCCGCGTCATGTTGGATTTCCTCCAAATCCGCGAGGATCGACTCGCGGTCGGCATCCGTCAGGGCGAACAACGGCGCGGGTGCGAGCAGGACAAGGCAAACGATGGCGGGACAATGGATTTTCATGACAGCGGGCGCTCCGGCGGGGAAATGCGGCCGCGGATGAATCGCGGCGGCTGCCCCTACGGTGGGGAGCGGAATCCTTTTCAAAGTCGCGCTCCCACCGCCACATTTTCTGGAAATCGGAGCCCCGGCCATGGCGCGTCCTTCAGCAAGCCCTCGCGAAAAACCCGTGTCGGCCCGCCGCCGCGGGCTACAAGCCCAGTTGGAGTTTCACCGCTGCGAACTGCTCCAAGGCGAAGGCCAGGTCGTCCTCGGAATGCGCAGCGGAGATTTGCGTGCGGATCCGCGCCTTGCCTTGGGGCACCACCGGAAAGCTGAACCCGACGACATAAACCCCGCGCTCCAGCATGGCTTCGGAGAACCTCGCGGCGAGCGCGGCATCGCCCAACATGATCGGCACAATCGGGTGGTCGCCCGGCACGATATCGAATCCGAGCCCGGTCATACCTTCCCGGAAATAGCGGGTGTTCGCCTCGAGCCGGTCCTTGAGTTCGGTCGAGCGGGTGAGGATTTCCAGCGCCTTGATGGAGCCGGCGGCGATGGCCGGCGCGACGGTATTGGAGAATAAATACGGCCGCGAGCGCTGGCGGAGGATTTCGATTATCTCCTTCCGTCCGCTGGTGTAGCCGCCGCTGGCACCGCCGAGAGCCTTGCCGAGGGTGCCGGTGACGATGTCCACGCGGTCCATGACATGGCAACGTTCGTGCGTCCCGCGACCGTGCTGTCCCAGAAATCCGACGGCATGGGAATCGTCGATCATCACCAGCGCGTCGTGATGGTCCGCGAGATCGCACACCTTGGACAAATCCGCGATCGTGCCATCCATGGAAAACACGCCGTCGGTGGCGATCATGCGGAAACGCGCGCCGGCCGCTTCCGAGAGTTTGGCCTCGAGATCCGCCATGTCGTTGTTCCGATAGCGGAACCGCCGCGCCTTGCACAGCCGCACGCCGTCGATGATGCTGGCGTGGTTCAATTCGTCGGAAATGACGGCATCATCGGGACCCAGCAGGGTTTCGAACAAGCCGCCGTTCGCATCGAAACACGAGGTATAGAGGATGGTATCCTCGGTTCCCAGAAACTCGCTGAGTTTCGCTTCAAGCTCCTTGTGCAGGGTCTGCGTGCCGCAGATGAAGCGCACGCTGGCGAGTCCGTAGCCCCACTTTTCGAGACCCTCGCGGGCCGCCTCACGGACTTCCGGATGTTGGGCGAGGCCGAGGTAGTTGTTCGCGCAGAGGTTCAGCACCGGCTTGCCCCCAGCGACCCGGATGCGGCTGTCCTGCGGGGTGCTGATGACGCGCTCGGACTTATAGAGACCGGCGCGCCGGAGCGCGCCGAGTTCGGATTCCAAATGAGATTTTAATGAATCATACATATCAAATCGTCCAGTCGAGGATGACCTTTCCGGAGTTCCCGGAGTTCATCGCCGCGAATCCCTCCTCGAAATCCCGATAGGAGAAGCGGTGGGTGATGACCGGGGCGATGTCCAGCCCGCTTTGCAGCATCACCGTCATCATATACCAGGTTTCATACATCTCCCGGCCGTAGATTCCCCGGATCGTGAGCATGTTGAAAATGACCTTGTCCCAATCGACGGCGATCGGACCCGACGGGATTCCCAACATCGCGATCTTCCCGCCGTGGCACATGTTGGCCACCATGTCTTGGAATGCGGAGGCGTTGCCGGACATTTCCAAACCCACGTCGAAACCCTCGCGCATGCCCAGTTCCGTCCGGACTTCGGTTAGGGAGCAATCGGCGGCGTTGACGGCGCGGGTGACTCCCATTTTGCGGGCAAGTTCGAGCCGGTAGGGATTCACATCGGTAATAACAACATGGCGGGCGCCGGCATGACGCACCACCGCGGCGGCCATGATGCCGATCGGGCCGGCCCCGGTGATCAGCACGTCCTCGCCGAGGATGGGAAAGGCGAGCGCGGTGTGAACCGCGTTACCAAACGGATCGAAAATCGAGGCGACCTCGCGATCGACCCCGGTGTGGTGTACCCAAACATTGGCCATCGGCAGAACCACATATTCGGCGAACGCACCGGGCCGGTTGACGCCGATGCCCTGGGTGGCGGCGCAAAGGTGGCGCTTGCCCGCCAGACAGTTGCGGCAGCGGCCGCAGACGACGTGGCCCTCGCCGCTGACGATCTGGCCCGGCCGGAAATCCACCACGTTCGAGCCGGTGGCCACGATTTCCCCGACGAATTCGTGGCCCACTACCATAGGCACGGGTATGGTTTTGCGCGCCCAGTCGTCCCAGTTGTAGATATGCAGATCGGTGCCGCAGATGCCGGTTTTCTGGACCCTGATCAGAACATCGTTAATACCGGGTTCCGGTTCGGGGACGTCTTCCAGGCATAGTCCGCGATCCGGGCGGCGTTTCACCAGCGCTTTCATACGAATCAGGACACGATCTCCAGCGGCTTGGTGGTTTTCCAATTGCCGCGGGTGAAATCCGGGAACACCTGCGGCGCTCCGTCCGCCGCCACGGATTTCTCCGAGAGCGGGCCGACGGCGGACCAGAAGCAGCCTTCATAGACATTCTGGTCGAGCGGCAAGCCTTTGCGCAGGCACTCTACGATGCGATAGAGCATGAGGAAATCCATACCGCCGTGGCCGCCCATTTTCTGGGAGAGCTCGCCCATGCGCTTGTAGAGCGGATGTTCGTATTTCGCGGCGATTTTCTCCCATTCCTCTCCTTCGACCCAGCCTTGGCTATGGTCCTTGGTGAGCCCTTCGACGGACATGCGGTTGGGGAATCCGGCGAGAACGCCGTTCACTCCCATGATGAGGTTGTGGCGCGTGTACGGGCGCGGCGTGGTCTCGTCCCACTGCACCATGATGGTACGGCCGAGGTTGGTTTTGATGATGGAAGTGCTCATGTCGCCACCATTGAAAACAAGCTTCTTGAACTCCGGGTTGGTGAGTTTTGTCGATTTCGCGGCATAAAGGGCGCGGCCCTTGGCGGGTGAGGAAAAGGAAACCATGCGCGCGAAGTTGTCCTCCGTGCGCGCGAGATTCATATATTGCGCGACCGGGCCGAGACCGTGGGTTGGGTAGAGATTGCCGTTGCGCTCCGCATACTGAAAGGTCCGCCACGAGCCGGTGGAATCGCCATTTTCCATCTGCTCGCGCAGCGGATGGAGATACGCCGCCTCGCCGTGCAGCAATTCGCCGAGCACGCCTTGGCGGACCATGTTGAGATAGAGCAGCTCCTCGCGGCCATAATTGACATTTTCCATCATCATACAATGCCGCCCGGTGGCTTCCGAGGTATTGACGATGTCCCAGAGATCCTCGATTTTGTAGGCGATCGGCACCTCGCAGAACGCGTGCGCGCCGGCTTTCATGGAGGCCACGCACATCGGGGCGTGTAGTGGCCAGGGCGTGGCGATGAAGACGGCGTCGGGCTTGGTTTCCTCCAGCATCTTCTTCCAGGCGTTCTCCTCGCCGAAGTACACTTTCGGCTGGTGGCCGCGCTTCGCGACGCCGGCGGCGGCGCGCTTGGCCCGCTCCTCGACGAGGTCGCAAACGCCCACAAAGTCCACGCCATCAATGGCTGCAAGCTGGCTCGCATGGCCGGAACCGCGCGCGCCGACGCCGATGATGGCGACCTTTACCTTGTCCAGCGCGGGCGCTGCGAAGCCGCCCATATAAGTAGCGCCGGATTTGCGGGCCGGTTCCGTTTCGCCGGCATTGATGAGCGAGGGCAAGGCCGCGAGGCCGGCGCCGATGCCGCCGATGGCTTTAAGGAAATGGCGGCGGGGTGTCGTTGTTGGTGTCATGATTCGATGGTGGTTGGACGGGGTGGTTTCGAGAGGGGTTCAGCGGCTGGCCGCGGGTTCGCATTCTTCCATGGCATGATGGTTGCCGACCATTTCCTCCATTTCGGGAAGTTTGCTTTCGATGACCCGGACGAGGCCGAACTGATTGCGGCAGCGGTCGAGATTGTGATTGTCCCGGGTGGTTTTGAAATAGACATCTCCCATCAAATGGTCCGTCAGGAAACGGGTGCCGCATTCGAGCGTTAGAAGCTTTCCCGAGAAGGCGAGATTCTCCACCTCGGCGTCGTTGAGAAAGCTTTTCGCGGAGGTGAGGTAGCCGCGGACAATGGCGTCGAAGCGGTCGAGCCGGATGCCGATCCCGGCCAGATCCGGATCGTCCTCGCGGGTGGCGGGGGTGGCGGTGCGGACCATGTCTCCGAAGTCATAAAGCGCGGAACCCGGCATGGTGGTGTCCAGATCGATGACGCAGACGCCTTCCGCGGTGGTGTCGTCAAGAAGCACGTTGTTTAGCTTGGTATCATTATGGGTGACGCGTTCCGGGATTTCACCGGAGGCGATCAGGCCGGTGATGCGGGAGGCGTCCTCGGCGCGGGAGAGGGCGAAATCGATTTCCGCGCGGACCTTGTCCGCCCGGCCTAACGGGTCCGCGGCGACGGCGGCGCGGAGCGCTTCCAGGCGTTTGGGCGTATTATGGAAATCTGGAATCGTTTCGTGAAGCCGCTCGCCGCCGAGGTCCGCCGTGAGTTTTTGGAAATTCCCGAACGCGAGCGCCGCCTCGTAGGCCTGCTCGTTGGTCTGGAGGACGTCGTGACCGCGGGCGCGCTCGATGAACGGATAGACGCGCCAGTGCTTGCCGTCCGAATCCACGGCGTAGGGCTTGCCGTCGGTGGCGGGGATGCACGTCAGCGTGCGGCGGCGCGCTTCGGGATTTTTCTCCGCCAGCAGCCGGCCCAGCGCGTGGCGCGTCACCCGTTCGATGTTCTCCATCAACTCGTCAGGCTTGGTGAAAATCTGGGTATTGATCCGCTGCATGATATAGCGGACGCGCCAGCCCGCCTGGTCGAAGATGCTGCAATAGGTGTCATTGATATGGCCGGAGCCGTAGGCGGAGCCCCGGATGAAGTCCGAGCGCATGTCGAACAAGGAGGAAACTTCGGCGAAATTCGGGTCGGGGCTGGTGGTGGCCATGAGGTTTTTGTGTTAGATCGTCTGCCAGGCGGGTTTGTTTTCGTAAACCCAGCGATAGTAATCCGCCCGCTTCAGGCGGCTGGCGGCGGGGGTGTCGAGGCATACCTTGGTATCGGGATGCATCTGCAGGATCGACGCGGGATTGGACGCGGTGATGGGTCCCTCGGCGGCGCCTGCCACAGCGTCCGCTTTCCCCTCACCGAAGGCGAGGAGCAGGTTCATGCGGGATTCCATAATGGTGCCGATGCCCATGGTGATGACATGGTGCGGGACCTCCTCGGCGGTGCCGAAGAAGCGCGCGTTGTCCATGCATGTCCGGCGCGTGAGCGTTTTAATCCGGGTGCGGGACGAGAGCGATGAGGCGGGCTCGTTGAAGCCGATGTGCCCGTCAGTGCCGATACCTAGCACCTGCAGGTCGATGCCGCCGGCCTGCGCGATGCTGCTTTCGTAAGCCTTGCAAGACGCCGGGATGTCGGCGGCGTTGCCATCCGGGATATGGATGTTCGCCGGATTGATATCGATATGCGAAAAAAGGTTTTCCCACATGAAGGAATGATAGCTCTGCGGATGCTCGCGCGGCAGGCCGATGTATTCGTCCAGATTGAAGGTGGTGACGCGGCTCCAGTCGAGCTGCATGTCGATGAGCAGCCGATAGAGCCGCAGCGGGGTGCTGCCGGTGGCGAGCCCGAGCACGGCGTCCGGCTGGTGGCGCAACAGTTTGGCGACGATGCGGGCGGCGACGGCGGCGGCGTCGTCGGCGTTGGGTTGGATGATGATTTCCATCAGGCTAGGCCGAGACGCTGGTTGAGTTTGGCGCGGACATCGGCTTGGAAACGGTCGATGAAATCGCAGACATAGCCGGCGATGTCCATGGTTTCGTCGTGAACGAGCGGGGTGAGATCCATGCCGAAGACGAGCTGGGTGGCGGCGTCGGTCGAATGCGAATCGAAGAAGGTGGCGTTGGCGGCGCGGCGGCCGAGGGTGGCGAGATCATAGCGTTTCCCGCCGGCGATTTGCGAGTCGAAGACGCCGTTGAGGGCGGCGGCGAGATTGTCCCGGCCGCTCACATCCATCAGGACTTTCGCGTCGTCCGGCAGCCAGTCGAGATTTCTCCAAACTTCGCAGCCGATGACTTTTCCGGGGCGCGTGTTCTTAGGCAGCTCGCGCAAGGCCTGGATCGCGGCAATGGCGACGCCGATGTGAGTGTCGTGTTTGTCGGCGGGATTATGGGTATAGACGACTTCCGGCGAGGTTGCGGAAAGCAACGCTAACAAATCTTCCGTCAGTTCGCGGCCGGTCGCGCTTTTCACCGCGGAGCTTGGATAATCCAGTTGGACCACAGCGCCGAATCCGCCGATGACGGCTGCGGTTTCCTGCTCCTTGCGGCGGATGTCCATCATTTCCGCGTCGGTGAAATCGGCATAGGGACCGGTGCGGGAGCTGCCGGCGCCATTGGTGCAGGTGACGCCGCCGAACCAGCGGTCGCTGCGGGCGAAGCACTCGAGGATGCCGTGAAATGCCATGAACTCGAGATCGTCCTGATGCGCGCCGATGCCAAGATGGGTGACGCGCCGGAGCGCAGCTTCCACAGGCGTGCCATCGGGGATGAAGATTCGGGCGTGGGTTTGGTGAAGTTTCATGATTGCGCACTTGCGAGTTCGGGAAGGCTGGCGGCGGCGACGGCTTGGCCGACGCGGCGGGATTTCTCGTCCGGCACGTGGATGGCGATCTTGGCGGCGACTTCCGGATAGACCGCGCCCAGCACCTCGCGGGCTTTCGCGATCACGATGTCTCCGCCGCCGCCGGTGGTGACGCGGCCTAACAACAACAGATGTTCGTAGTCATAGAAATCCGCATAGTGGGCGATGGCGTGGCCGAGATAGACGCCGATGGTTTCATAGATTTTCGCGGCGCGCGCATCGCCGGCCGCCATGAGTTTCTGAACTTCCACCAGTCGCTCCGGGAGCGACATTTCCGCGGGCAGTTCGATGCTGGCGGCGGGGAGCAGCTTGTTCACCGCTTGCTGGGAGAAATACAGCGCGCCGACGCCGGAATCCCCGGACCATTCGTCCGCCGGGGCGGCGGAGTTGTAGTCAATCGGAGCGAAAGCGAGTTCATTGAGCCAGCCGGTGATGTGGCCTTGCTTATCCATGAATCCAGCGGCCTCGCTGGATCCCATGGCGATGCCGAGCATGCCGTTTTCCCCGAGCGAAAGCGCGCCGGCGAGGGCGGTGACGTCGCCATCGTTCATCACCACAAGCGGGACATTCCACTCGTCGCGGATGCGTTTGAAAACGGCCGCGGCCTGCGGGAAAAGTTCGGCCGGAATGGAGCGCAGCAGCGAGGCCACGCGGATTTCATTATCCACAATGACGCCGGCAGAGCTGCCGCCGATGGCATCGACCCGCGGCATGTGCGCCGCGGCCTGATGGAGGGCGGAGGAGATATGATGATAGTGATAGGAAGGGTCCGCCTGGCTTTTGGGATCCCACGGGATTTCGCCGGTATAGACAGCCTCGCCATCGATGACGGCGGAGAATTTGTAATCGCTGGCGCCGAGGTCGAAGCCGATGCGGCAACCTTCGAGATGGCCGCCGGCGGTTTCCCGCGAAGCGAGGGCGGCGGGGACCTGGTCCGCGGGGGTCACGGAGACTTCGAAATCCCGGCCATAGGCGAGCGCCATCATTTCGCAATCGAAGGCGCGGGCGCCGTCCATCGAATAGATTTCCCGGATCGTGCCGCCGGTTTCCGCCGGACCGCCGAAGTGGAGTTTCCAACCGCCGCGCGCCCAAAGCAGGAATTTCACCAGGCGCTCGATATATAGCGGCGTGTCGGAATCGGCCGGGGATACGACCGTTTCAAAGCGGGAAATCAGGCCGTTCTCGCGCTCGAGACCGAGGACGAGCGGCTCGCGGTCGGCGGCGGCTTCCGCACGTTTGACATAACTCCGGTTGAAGAGCGCGGCGGGTAGGAAACCGGGATCGAGAGGAGCGGGAATTGAGTTTGCTTCATTCATAATCGTATCAGGAGCGGCGTCCTTCGAAATGGGCTTCGATTTCCTCGAGCGTCCTGCCCTTGGTTTCCGGCAGGAAGAACGCGGCGGTGATGAAATAGATGACGGTGCAACCGGCAAAGGCGAAGAACATGGTGGAATAACCATACTTGCCGACCGTCGGCAGGAAAATGGCGGCGATGGTGGTGGAGACCGCCTGGTTCACCAACAAGGCGATGCTCATGCCGTTCGAGCGGATGCGGGTGGGCATGAGTTCGGAAAGCGCGAGCCATACGCAGACTCCCGGTCCAATGGCGAAGAAGGCAATGAAGACGAAGATGCAGACGGCGATCGTCCAGCCGTTCGCAGTGCTGGGAACCGGCGTGATGAGCGCATTTTCAATCTTGAGATCCGCACCGCGCGAGGCTTTCAGATCGGCGAAGGGGTTCTTAAAGAACGAATCCACGCGGGTGCTCGGCAGGCTGTCGTTGCGGCTGATGGCGACTTTCGCGGACTTGTCGTCCGAGCGGACCACATTGGTGGCGGAGGTGAAATCTCCGGCGGAATAGATAATGGAAAGTGTGGTCGGCTTGCCTGCCATTTCACCCCCGGCATCGCCGAGGAGTTTGGCGGCCATGGCATTGTCATATTTGAATGCGACGACTTGATCGGCGACGGTTTCCTTGGTTCCGTTAGCCGCTACTTTTTCACTGGTCGCTTGGGTAATGAGCGCTTGGACGGCGTCCTTGCGATCGACACGATGTTTCTCCGTGTTATGGAAAAGGAAGCCGACGGCGACGAGTGAGACGATGATGCCCGCGCTGCCGACGGAAAGCAGGAACTTGCGGCCTTTTTTATCCACCAGGGCGACCGCGCCCATGGTCATGATGAAGTTCACCAAGGTGAGGATGACATATCCCATGTGGGCTTGGGCGTCATTGAGGCCGGCTTGGATGAGGATGGTGGCGTTGTAGCCAATGATGGAGTTGATGCCGGTGGCCTGGTTGCAGGCGAGGATGACGCAGGCCAGGACGAAGGGGATGATGTATTTCCGCGAGAGCAGCGAGCCGCGCGCGCCGCCGGATGCGGATTTCCCGCCGGACTCGCTGGCGGCGGTTTCGCGCATTTCCGAGATTTCCAGATCGGCCTGTTCGGCGGAACGGGAGCGGAGAAGGGCGGTGCGCGTGGCGTCGGTCCGTCCTTTCTTAAAGAGCCAGCGCGGCGACTCGGTCACCATGAAGGAGCCGATGACGAACAGGACGCCAGGCAGCATGGAAACCCAGAAAATCCAGCGCCAGGCGTGGTCCTTGGCGGCGAAAAGATCGGCGACGTTGCCGGTTTTTTCGATTCCGCCGATCCAGATGCTGAAGCCGTAGCCGATGAGCGCCGCGGCGACGATGCCTAGCGTCAGCAGCCACTGGAATACGCCGGTGCCCTTACCGCGGTCCGCCGCGCCGAGGCACTCCGCCAGATAAAGCGGCACCACCACTCCGATGAGTCCGGCGCTGATTCCTTGCAGCAGCCGGCCCATCACCAGCGGCCCGAAGCCCTGCGCTAGGGCGATAATCGGGATGCTGGCCACGAAAACCACGCCGCTGAAGATCATGACCGGCTTGCGGCCGAAGAGATCGGAAAGCATTCCGGCGAAGAGCGTGGATATCACCGAACCCAGCAGGACGGCGGCGACGATGATGGAAAGCTGGCCGGCATTCAGGCCGGAAGTCGCTTCCATGTAGGGCAGCGCGCCGGCGATGATGCCGACATCGATGCCGTAGAGCAGGCCTCCCAGCCCGGCGACGAGGAGGAGAAATCGATTGTAAGCGGCTTTTTCGCGGGGAGGGGCGGATGCGGTCATGGGGATTCGGGCGGTGGATTCAGATTGAGCGAAAACGCCGCCGCGCGGAGGAAACTTTCCTGGTCTGGGAAACCGACCAGTCGGCGCAGGGCGTTCCATTGCCATCCCGCGGCCGCCACCGGCGCTTCCAAGCCTAGGTCGTGTCCGGCTGTCACTAGACAATCGATGCCCAACGGAATCGCCAAAATTCGATGCGCAGGGTCCGGACGCCCGGTGGGGCGGCGTAGGGATTATGCGAAGTGATGACCGGCAGATCCATCAGGTGAAGCATGGAGGTGTATGCCGGCACCTTGTCAATACACGCCCTCGTCCAGAGTGACATAGGCGAACGCTCCGAAAAACTTGCCCACGAGTTCCCGCAACGTCCCGCCGGCCGGCAGTTTGCCCGGCGAGGATGCGGTCGCTGGGGTAGGGTTCGACGTGAGGTAGTTGAGGAAATCGGCACCCGTTTTCGCGGCGAAATTTTCCGGTGCTTTCAGCGGCGGCCGCAAGGATTTCCAGTCCCTCTGCCGCCCACGCATGGAAGACGCCGCTCCGACGGATGGCCTGGGGAAATGAACGACGGCGCGACGCCTGGATTTGGCATCCACATTGCGGACCGTCGGCTCCCGTGTCAGGGATGATGATCGGTCGGGTGAACCAACCGGTTTTTCCGCAACTCCGCCACCAGCGGGCAATTTCCGACTGGAACTCCGCCAGCCACGACCCCGGCGCGCCGATGCAATTTGCCAATTCGCAGGAATCGCCTAGCTAGGGGAAATGAGCGATTCGCCCATGCCCAGCCGTGGAAGCCTCGTTCTCGAGTGCGTCCGCGTGATGCAGCTCCGGATCGCCGCCGGAGAGTGGCGGCGGCTCATGCCCGGCGAGCGCAGATTGGCGGATCTCCTCCAAGTCGGCCGGGACACCGTCCGCCTCGCCCTCCAGCACCTCGAGCGCGACGGCGTCCTCGCGCCCGCGGACGCCGGCAACCGCCGCCGGATTGTCGGCGAACCCGTGGAAAACGCGCCGGACCGGGACGGTGCGTTGAAAATCGGCCTGCTCGCCCACCGCGCTTTGGAAGCCCTGCCGCAGCCGATGCTGCTGGAAGTGGACCGCATCCGCGCCGCCCTTGCGGCCAAGGGTGGCTCGCTGCGGATTCACTCGCCGCAGTGGTATTTGCAGCGGAATCCCGCCGCCCGCTTGGCGGAACTGGTGGCCGAGGAGCAGTGCTCCGCTTGGATTCTCCTGCGCTCCAGCGCCGCCGTGCAGCAGTGGTTTGTGAAGAACAAAGTGCCCTGCCTCCTTCGCGGCTACCCGCACCCCGGCATCGAGCTCCCGCACCTGGATGTCGATTGGCACGCCACCGCGCGCCATGCCGCCGGCCAGCTCTGGCGGCTCGGCCATCGCAAGGTCGTTATCCTGCGCCCCGTCGAACACTTGAAAGGCGTGGATGCCGCGATCGCCGGCGTCCAGGACCTCGGCGAGCCGGGGTTCGAGGCAGGCGTGCTTACCGAGGACGGCACTCCGCTCGGCATCGGCCGTTTGCTGGCTCGCGCCTTGAACTTCATCGATCCGCCCTCCGCGGTCATCTCCACCCGGCCCCGGCAGGCGGCGAGCGTCCTCACCTGGCTGGCCACCCAAGGCATCCGCGTGCCCCAGCACATCAGTCTCATCACCCTCGCGTGGGAACCGTTTCTCGATCACCTCGTCCCTGAAATTTCCGGCTACCGTGCCGATCCCGAGGCCGCCGCCAAGCTCGTCGTCCGCCGCATCGAGCGCATCGCCGCCGGCGACTACAACCCCGGCGCGAACATCCGGATCACCCCGGAAATCGTGAAAGGCAGCTCCATCGGCCGCGTTTGAAGCGGTCTGCCCGGCAAACCGGAACGCGGTTCTGGCGTCCCGCGCGGTCATCCCCACTTCTCCACCCGCATGAAATCCGCCTTCGTCTCCATACTCCTCGCCACCGTCCTGACCGCCGCCGCCGCGGAATCCGCCACGTGGGAGGTCCCTGCCGGCGGTAACGCCTACCTCACGGAAAATACCGGCAGCGCTGCCGTGAAGATCGACGCCTCGGGCATCTCCGGCTGGTCCGACCCGCAGGCCGTCCTCTCCCTCTATTTCCGCGCCGACCGCCCCGCCACCCTCGACCTCGCGCTGCGACTCAAGGTCCCCGATGGCGAGTCCGCCATTCGCGCCACCGCCGCCGGCAAGTCGTTCGAGATTTCCGCCACCGGCGCGCAACTCCATGAAGTGACCTTGGGAACCTTCATCATCAAATCCGCCGGTTATGTGAAACTCGATTTGCAGGGCCTCCGGAAATCCGGCGCCGTCTTCGCCAATGTCGAAAGCGTTGCCGTATCCTCGTCCACCCCGGGCCTGACAATGAACTATGTCAAAGACAACCAAGACAGCCATTTCTACTGGGGCCGCCGCGGGCCTTCGGTCCACCTGCCCTACGATCTCCCGAAAGGAGAGAAGGTGGAGTATTTCTACAATGAAGTCACCGTCCCGGACGGCCAGGATCCCGTCGGATCTTATTATATGGCCAACGGCTTCGGCGAGGGCTACTTCGGCATGCAGGTCAATGGCGATAAGGAACGCCGCATCCTTTTCTCCGTATGGAGTCCCTTCACCACGGACAATCCCAAGGAAATCCCGGAAGATCACAAAGTGAAACTTCTCGCCAAAGGGAAAGATGTCCACGGGGACGAATTCGGCGGCGAAGGTTCCGGCGGCCAGAGCTACTTGCTCTTTCCATGGAAAGCCGGCGTCACCTATCAATTCCTCAACCGCGTCCACCCCGATGGCAAAGGACAATCGATTTACACCGCGTGGTTCTTCGCCCCGGAAACTAAAAAATGGCAGCTCATCGCCAGCTTCCAGCGGCCCAAGACCGACAAGTATCTGACCGGCGCGCATTCCTTCCTCGAAAACTTCGCCGATCGCAATGGCTGGCAGGGCCGCGGCGCGCGCTATGGCAACCAATGGTGCCGCACCGCCGCCGGCAAATGGATCGATATCACCGCCTGCCACCTCACCGGCGACGACATCGCCTCCCGCGGCTACCGCTTGGATTTCGCCGGCGGCGTCGCCCGCGGCGCGTTCTTCCTCCGCAACGGCGGCTTCTTCGCGGAACCCGTAAAACTCGGAACTCATTTCGAGCGCGAACCGACCGGCCGCCGACCGGAAATCGACCTCGAAGCACTGGAAGGCAACTCCTGAAACAACTGGTTGGGAAATAAGTCCACGAGAGTTGTGGTGGACAGGCCGGCCGATGTCGGCAAAGTTCAAGGGCATCTTCGTCGCAGAACTTGCCGCGATCTTAGGGGAAATGATTTCCCATCCCCGATCAACGGCAGCTTCGGCTCGAAAAAACCCATCCGCTCCCACCAACACCATGCGCAAGAAAATCATCATCCCCATCACCGCCGCCATCCTTACCGCCACGGCGAACGCGGCGACCATCGCCAACTGGAAACTTGACGAAGGAGCGGGAAGCACGACCACGGTGGAGCAAATCAGCTCCACGGTGTCCGATCCGTTCGCCGACTCTTGGTCCACCAGCACGGGCGCGCCGGGGAATAATAATTCATATCGTTTTCCCGGCAGCAAGATCACCACGAACGTCGACGCAACCATCGGCTTTGCCGGCTCGGGGGCCAAGACCATCGTCGCATGGTTCAATACCGGATCCCATGGCGCCGGCGAGGGCGTCTTCTTCGATTATTCGCCAACAGTTGGCAGCGGTCCGGGCGAAGACATCCGGCTCGAGGTCAAGAATGGCGGACTCCGCATGGAGGTATCCAGCGGAGGATTCGATTTCGCCGGAACACTGTCGAACAGCGTCTGGCACATGGTGGCATTTGTCATGAATGCGAACGATAAAATCAATGATGTGGATGTCTATATCGACGGGACGTACACGACCCGGACCGATGCCGCGGGAACCTCAAGATTGATCAACACCGCTCCGGGCAATGTTCCCGGAAAAATCGGTGAGGTCGGTTTCGGGTCCGACCAGGTGAATGCGCGCGCTTTCACGGGGCTACTCGACCAGGTCCAGATCTACAACAGCGCTTTGGACGCCACCGCTCTGAACGCCCTTGCCGTGCCGGAGCCATCCGCCGCGCTTCTCGGCGCGCTCGGGACGCTGGCGCTGCTGCGCCGCCGCCGCGCCTGAGCCGGTGCTTTTACGCAACTGTTATCAACGGCCCGGTTGCGCGTCACGCGCGGCCGGGCATTTTGTTCCTGCGATCTTTCTCAATTCCAAACCCATGAACCTCCGCATCCCTCTTGTCCTGCTGGCCGCCTTGTCCGCGCCGCTCCACGCTCTGCCAGCCGCGCAGCCGAACATCATTTTCATCCTCACGGACGATCTCGGCTATGGCGATCTGGGCTCGTTCTACCAGAACTCCCGTAACTTCGCGGTGAATCGCGACAAACCGGCGTTCGCAACACCGCAGCTCGATGGAATGGCCGCGGAGGGAGTCCGTCTGACGCATCACTATTGCGGCGCGCCGGTGTGCGCGCCATCTCGCGCGTCGCTCTTGTTAGGCGTCACCCAAGGGCATGCGAACGTGCGGGACAACCAGTTCGACAAGGCGCTGGAGGACAACCACACGCTCGCCTCGGTGATGCGCGGCGCGGGCTATGCCACCGCCATCATTGGGAAATGGGGATTGCAGGGCGGCGGCGCGATTCCGGTGGCGCACCCGCAATACCGCGGGTTCGATGATTTCTATGGCTACATGACCCATCTCAACGGCCACCATCATTACCCCAAGGAAAGCGGCAACGAAGTCTGGGACGGCCTGGCGAAGGCGAACCTCGCGGACTTGGACAAATGCTATACCACCGACCTCTGGACGGCGCGGACGAAGAAGTGGATCAGCGAGCACGAAGCGGCGAGCCCGGCGCAACCGTTTTTCCTCTACCTTGCCTACGATTCGCCGCACGCGCAGTTGCAAGTCCCCACCTCCGCTTATCCGGCTGGCGGCGGCACGGGCGGCGGCATGCAATGGCTGGGAACCCCGGGGCGCATGATCACCAGCGCTACCGGCACCGTCGATTCCTATATCTTCCCGGACTATGCGAACGCCACGTACGATCACGATGGCAATCCCGCCACTCCGGAGATCGCCTGGCCCGAATACGCGAAACGCCACGCCACCATGGTCCGCCGGCTGGATGACAGCGTCGCGGACATCATTCAGACGTTGAAAGACCTGAATATCGACAATGACACCCTTGTCGTCTTCACCTCGGACAACGGCCCGCACAACGAGGCGGGCTCGGGCGGAACGTATACCCAAGATCCGCGGTTTTTTAACAGCTTTGGAAACTTGGACGGCATCAAGCGCGACACTCTGGAAGGCGGCTTCCGCGTACCGGCGATCGTCCGCTGGCCGGGGCACATCCCGGCAGGTTCGGTCCGCGCGGACGCCTCGCAATTCCATGACTGGATGGCCACCTTCGCGGAGCTCGCCGGGGTGCCGGCGCCGGCCCGCTGCGATGGTGCCTCGCTGCTCCCCACGCTCACAGGAACTGGCAGCCGCGCGCCCAGCACCATCTATACCGAGTATTCGGTTAGCGGCTCCACTCCGAACTATACCGATTTTCTCCCTGCCCATCGCAACCAGTCGCGGAACCAGCAACAAGTGCTATGGCTGGGAGATTACAAAGGCATCCGCGTGAACACCCTCAGCCAAAACGGCACGCCATTCAAAATCTACAACATCCCCGCCGATCCGCAGGAAGCCACCGATCTAACCGGCCAAGCCGGTGTGCCCGCCCAGCAGGATTTCCGCGACGCGGTCCTTCAGCTTCGCCGTGCGAATTCCTCCGCCGCCCGGCCGTACGATGGCGATCCGGTGCCCGCACTGGCCCTCAATCCCAACCAGCCGGGCGTGACGTGGAGAGCCTTCGAGAAATCCCTGCCATGGGTTCCCGATTTCACAGGGATCACGCCCGCCGCCGCTGGCACCACCACGACGCCATCCGTTTCCATTCGCACCCGGGACAATGATATCGGCCTGGAATTCTCCGGTTATCTGAAGGTCCCCACTGATGGCGATTATACATTCTATCTAACTGCCGACACCGGCGCGTTCCTGCGCTTGCATGAAATCCAGGTCCTGGATGCCGACTTCGGCTACACTGGCGGCACGGAAATTTCCTCCACCCTCAAGCTCAAGGCCGGCCTGCATCCGTATTCGCTCGGCTATCGCCACGGCACGGCGGGCAGCCCGGCGCTGGCACTTTCCTGGTCCGGACCCGCGCTTGCCAAGCAGCCGGTGCCATCTACTGCATTCTTCGTAAATGGCGTCCCGGTGTCCGCACAACCAGCGCGCTGGAAGCTGGAGGAAGGCTCCGGCACGACCACCACGGAGGAGGCGTCCGGCACGCTTAGCGACGCATTCGGGGCCGGGATTTCCTGGTCCGCAGCCACGCCCGGCTCCGGTTCCGCGGCGTCGCTGCTGTTTCCCGGCACCGCGGCGGGTAAATTCGGCGTCAATCGGAGCGCCGCGGATGTCGGGATCGGCGGTGGCGGCGCGAAGACCCTCACCGGCTGGATTCGCAGCACGCACGTCGGCAGTGTGCAGATGTTCTTCGGCTGGTCGCCCTCGAATGGCGGCGGCCCCGGGCAGGATTTGCGCCTCGGGCTCGATGGCGGCGGGCACTTGCGGCTCGAGGTCAGCTCGGGCTTCGCGCTTGCCGAAACCGTCGCGCTCAATGACGGCCAGTGGCACCAGACCGGCGTCGTGATCGAGCCGGGCGACACCACCGCGACGGTGCAATTCTATATCGACGGCATGCTGACCGACCCTACCAGCTCGGCCGTCCGCGCGATCGCCACCTCCGCCACCGGCAACGCTCCGAACGACGAAATCGTGTTTGGAGCGGGCTATGCCAGCGGCACGCAGCCTTGGGACGGGCAGCTCGACGACGTGCGAGTGTTTCCCGAGGCTCTGGGCAAGCCAGCGCTTGACGCTCTCCGCACGGAGATGACTTTCGTCCCGCCGCCGACCCGCTGGAAGCTCGACGAGGGCACCGGCAACACCACAAAGGAAAGCGTGTCGTCCGTGGTGAGCGACCCCTTCGTTAGCGGGATTTCCTGGTCAGCCAACGTCCCGGGCCCGGCCTCCGCTGCCAGTCTTTCCTTCACCGGCACGGCCGGCGTCGGCATGAATCTCGACTCCGCCGCCACCGGGATTTCCGGCAACGGCGCGAAAACCCTCAGCGCTTGGATCAAGACCGGCGCGACCGCCGATATCGCATTTTTCGGCTACTCGCCGACGAATGGCGCGACCGCTGGCGCGGACATCCGCCTCCTTGTCAATGCCGCCGGCAAGCTCCGCTTCGAGGCGAACGCTGGAAATTTCGCCATATCTGCGAACTCCGTGAATGACAACGCCTGGCACTTCGTCGCCCTCGTCATCCCCGCCGGGGCGACACCCGCCGGGGTGTCATTTTATACGGATGGCGTCTTGTCCGCGCCCGCTTCCAGTGGCAGCACGGCTGTCATCTCCACGGCCACCGGCTTGGAAATTCTGCTCGGCACAGATGGCAACGCCGGCCGCCATTTCTCCGGCCTTTTGGACGATGTGCGCGTCGCCTCGAAAGCGCTTGCGAAGCCCGCGCTCGATGCAATCCGGGCGGAAATGGCCGTGGCACCCGCGGGCTATAACTCCTGGATCGGCGGCTATTTCCCCGGTGCGAGCGACCCCGCCACCATCGGCCCGGCGGCGGATCCGGATGGCGATGGCGCGAACAACGCCACCGAATTCCTCCTCGGCGGAAACCCCGCCCTGCCCGGCGATTCGGGGAAAATTACAACCCGCACCGAGTTGGGAAATCTTATCCTCAGCTTCCTGCGCGCCGATCAAGCGATCGGCGCGCTCGGAGTTTATGTTCAACTGGGCGACGACCTGATGACATGGTCCGCAGCCTCCGAAATAGTGATCGGTGCGGATACCGCCTCATCGGGAGCGGGGGTTGTAATCACGGACCAAGGCACCTCCGATTTGGTGGAAATTTCCATACCCATGACACCCGGCTTGCGCCGCTTCGCCCGACTGCGGCTCACGCTGCCATGACGCGGCGGTTATTTGCGAAATGGCGAATCCGCCGTCGTTCTGCCTTTGATCCGCAGCGCGATGACTCCATGCGAGGGAACGTCATGAGTGATCTTGGACTCGCGCGTGGATTTGCTTAGGGTTTCACGCTTCCACAAATCCCGCGAGGCATATCCTTCGCTCGCGTCGATGCCGATTTCCGCGAGGTCGAAGGAAAGGTTCGCAGCCGAACCGCCGCGATTGAGCAGCACCACGGCGATGTCTCCGCCATCTTTGCTTCCGAGCGGCCTCGCCCATAGCTCGGCATCGCCATCGTCCCGCAACCGCCGCGCCTGATAGCAGAGCGGATCCTGATTGATAGAAATGATTTCCGGTTGGGTCAGAATGGCGACGGTTGCCGCGCTCATGTTCCGCAAGTCATTGCCGGCCAGCAGCGGGGAATTCATCACGCACCACAGGGTGAAATGCGCGCGGTCCTCGTCTTCGGACATTCCCCGGCCAACTTGCAGCATGTCCATATCGTTGAAATGGCCAGGGCCGCTCTTGGTCCAAAGCGGCTCGCAGATATCCACGATTTTCATAATGGATCCGAACTTCGGCTCGATGTCCCCGGACACGCGCCAGGAATCCGCGACGTCCCGCACCCAGTCGCCCGGGTATTGCCAGCGGCATACATTGAAGACGGTTTCGGGGGCGATCTTACGGATGATTTCGCTTATCTTCGTATATTGCACGCGTTCGGATAGTTTCTGGCGCTGCCCGCCGCACCAATCCACCTTGATGAAGTCGTAATCCCAATCCACGAGCATCAGTTTCAAGTCTTGTTCCTCGTGACCAAAAAGACCCGCGCCAAGACCGCGCTTGTCGCCATCGTAGTACGATCCGCAGGTATTGCTGCCGGCCTCGCTGTAGATTCCGGCCTTCAATCCCTTGCCGTGGATGTAGGTGGCGAGCGCTTTCATTCCGGCGGGAAATGTTTTGTCATCCGTCAGGAGATTTCCCTTGTCGTCCCGGCCGTTAAAGAAGCCGTCGTCCACATTCACGAAGCGGTATCCGGCGTCCTTCATGCCGCTGGAAACCATGGCGTCCGCCTGCCCGCGGATGAGCGCCCCGTCGATGTGGATGCGGAAATGATTCCAACTGCTCCAGCCCATGATCGGAGATTTGGAAGCGGCGGAGGCCAGCGGCGCGAGGCCCAGCAGACAAAGAAGCGGCAGTTTCATCGGAGCGATTCCATAGCGCGTCCGGCGGGCGGAGTCCATCGTTTGCGGGTGGCCGGCTCCAGCAACCACCGGCGCCGGTGCCCGCCAGCCCGCCAAGCATGGCGGCGAACGGAACGACGGGAGTTTTTTCGCATTGCGGCCCGGCCGTCTTTCTGCTGAAGTGGCGGGTCCTGATTGCAAGACCCGTCGAACCCTAACATTACCCAACCTGTTGAAATGAACCGCAAACTATTTCTCGCCAGCCTCCTGCTCCTCGCCACCGCGCCCGCATCTTCCGCGGCCCCGCGCAAAGTCAGTTTCCGCACCCTCTGCATCGAGCGGGCCGAGGGCTTGGACAAAGTAATCGTTCCCGTTGCCGGCAAAAAAGCCAAACCTCAGGAAATCGCGCTTTATACCGATATCTCGCCGGTCATCGACGGCTCCTTTCTATCCGACGAGGCGGTATTTTATAAAGGCATTCCGGAGGGCGGAGCGAAACCCGTGGCGGTGGGCAAGGCCCGGATGGGGAAATCCAGCCGCCAGTTGTTCGTTTTCATCAAGAACGAAGGCGGCGAGGACGAGATGCCCTACCGCGTGTTGGCCTTCGACGATGACGAAAAGTCGTTTCCCCTCGGCCACGTCCGGGCGATCAATCTGGCATCCGTGCCGGTGAAATATACCGTGGCGGACAACGAACTCCCGGAAATCGCCGCCGGCGGGAGCACACAGATTCCGCATCCCAAGCAGGTGAATGAGTACAACCTCTATCCGGTATCCGTCCTCTACAAGAATGCCCAGGGCGGATGGACCCAGGGCGGCACCTCGAATTGGAAAGCTTCCGAAAAGACGCGGCAAGTCGCCGTGACGAACGATTCCGCGGCGGACAAGACGCTCACGGTCCGCATCTACAGCGACATTCCGCCCTGGAAAAAATGACGCGCCCGCGTTCTCAGTTCCCGATGCCGAGCGCGGGGGCGGGGGGCGTGGAGCCGGGCTTGACGCGGTTGCGGGGCGGCACCTCGCCACCCTTGTCATCGCCCCATGGCGCTGTCTGGTCGTGGTATCGCACCGCAAGTTCCGCGAGACGTTTTACCAAAGCCTTGCGGGTGCTCTCAAACGCGGGGTCCGCGGAGATGTCATGCATTTCATGCGGATCTTTCGTGAGATCATACATCTCGGTGAAGCCGCGCTCGTAATAGTTGATGAACTTGAACGTCTTGGTACGGATCGCGACGTAGGCGGCGGCGTGATGCTCGCGGGTGTCCTCGTAGAAATGCGTGTAAGCGGCCTCGCGGAGATCCTTCTTTTCGCCATCCAGCAGTGGCACAACGGACAAGCCGTGGAGGTCGGCCGGGATTTCCGCACCGGCCACGTCGAGAAAGGTCGGCAGGAAATCGATGTTCTGGACCAGCGCCGAAATGCGCATGCCGGCTTTCACCTTACCTGGCCATGACAGAATGAATGGCATTTTCGCGGACTCTTCATAGGCGAATCGCTTGTCATACCAGCCGTGCTCGCCGAGGAAAAAGCCCTGATCGGAACTATAAATTACAATTGTGTTTTCATCGAGCTTGTTGGCCTTTAGCGCGTCCAACACTTGACCGACCGACTTATCCACTCCGGCGACGCAGCGAAGATAGTTCGTCATGTAGCGTTGGTATTTCCACTTCAACAGCGCGTCGCCGGTGGGCGGGTTCTTGAGGAAATCCGCGTTTTCCCTGCCATAGGTTTCCTCGAACCTGGCGCGGGCGGCGGGGAACATGCGTTTCTTGATGGAGTCCAGGCTGCCGGTCATGAATTCCTTCGGCGAAACCGGGATCAGCAAATCATTGTCGAAATACATATGGTCGGAAATCCTCATCCGCGCATCTGCGGCGGCGGGTGAGCGATTGGCATAATCGTCGCGGAGGTTCGCGGGTTCCGGCCAAGTGCGGCCGCGGAACAACTTCATTTCCTCCGGTCCGGGCACCCAGTCGCGGTGCGGCGCCTTGTGGTGGAGCATCAGGATGAAGGGCTTTTCCGGATCGCGATCGTGCTCCAGCCAGTTCAGAGCGCGCTCGGTCAACAGGTCGGTCACATATTTGTCCGGATAGGTTTTCCGACCGCTTTCCGAGATCAGGGTGGGGGAGTAATAGGTGCCGTGGCCGGGCAGCATTTCAAAGTGATCGAATCCTACCGGTGTGGATTCGAGATGCCATTTCCCGATCAGTGCGGTCTGATAGCCGGCCGCGTGCATGAGCTTCGGCAGCGTCTGCTGCGAGCCATCGAAGGGCGGCGAGTATTCATTCGAGTAAAACCCGTTGCCGTTGGAAAACTTGCCGGTCATCAGCGTGGCGCGGGACGGGCCACAGAGTGGATTTCCGCAGATCATGGACTCGAAGGTGACACCGCCCTTTGCCAGCTTGTCGAGACGGGGCGTGACGTCCGGACCGAACCGCGATCCATACGCGCCCAGCGCTTGCGTGGCATGGTCGTCCGAGAAAATGAAAACGATGTTCGGCCTGCCGCCGGATCGATTGTCGGGAGCCGCCACGGCGGTTAGGGCCATGGCGAGTCCGAGGAATGCGATATGGAATGATTTGATCATGATTAAGGTGCTGTATAGATCAGCCGGAAAAAGCCCCGGCCCGGAGGCGCGGGTGCTTCGAAGTCCAGGGATTCCGAGGGCAGAGGAACGGAGATATCACTTGCGTTATTCCACGGTCCCGCCGGGTCCTCCGCGGTTTGTAATTGATAGAAGCCGGTGGTGACGGCGGGCGAGAGACGGAACATCGCGGTGCCGTCCACGGCGGGCTGGAGGATTTCGACCCGCAATCGGGAATTGGGATCGTTGGGATCGAGTCCCAGCAGCATTTCCAAGTGGTTGGAAATCGCATCTCCATCGGGATCGGCGTCCGGCCCGGCGATTGCAGGATTGCCGGCGTCCGTGGCGAAATGGAGCCGTTGCCAATTTTCCCAAGGTGACAATTCCGCGGGCTGGATGGTTACAGACACGCCTGGTGACGTGATCGCGCCGCCGGAGTTCACCGCCCGGGCGGTCAGGATATGGGTGCCGGTGGCGGCGTCATTCCATGTGAATGAGTAGGGTGCGCTGCTGTCGCTGCCGACGAGAGTGCTGTCCTGATAGAATTCCACGGCGGTGACCGGCACCTCGCTTTCGGCGACGACGGCAGTCAGTTCGATGGTGTTGCCGGCCGCGAACTCCGTCCCCGAAGCCGGCGAGGTCAGCGCGATGGATGGCAACACCGGCGCGCTGCCGAAGTTCGGGAAGAGGCCCGATGCCGGGATCGGCTGGCGCGAAATTCCCGGCCCCGCCCATGCGACGGATGCGTGGTCGCCGCCGTTGCCTTCGAGATGTTGGACTTCCATCCAATAAACTTTTCCTGCTATCAAGTTGATGGGGACGGACTTCTGCGACGATTGCGAATCCCACGATTGGAAATCCGTCCAGCCGGTGACTTTACCAATCTGGATCTTGTTCGCCGCGCTTGGCGTGGTGCTCAGGTAGAGCCGCGCGTCGTCGTCCGATGCGAGCCAGAAAGTATAGCTCCCGGTGACCTGCGGCTGAAGGTAGCCGGTGAGACGGCGCGAGTAATTGTCCGCCACATTTTGCGCGGTGGTGAAGGTTGCCAGCGTGCCGGAGTAGTTGGTCGCGCCGGTCCAGTTCTGGTTGTTGTAAGCCGTGGCTCCCGCCCAGCGTTGCTCGGTCACGCCGAGGGTGGCGGGCGGATTGCAAACGACATTCACGGTGCCGTCGCCGGTCGCTCCGGCGCTGTCGGTGGCTCTAACGACGAGTTGGCGCGTTCCGGGATTCGGCAGCGCGCCGGGCGCTAACAGGATTACCTGACCGGTGGTGGTGATGGAGAAAACATTTCCCTCATTTCCCGCGGCGATGCTCCAGCCGCTGACGCCGCGGCCACTTGCCACGGTGGCGGTGACGGTGCCCAGCACGGTGCCGGCGGCCATTGTGGTAGTGGCGGTGAATTGCTTGGTCGCGACCATCGGCGCGTCGGCATCAAGCAATGTAATCGTATGCGAAACGGGCGCTGAAAGCTGCGCGCCCACGGGATTGACGAGCGTGATAACCACCGCTTCCGGTGCTTCGCCGATGGCATCCGCGAGGATCGTCAGGGGCAGCAATTTCGATTGCTCGCCCTTGCTGAAAGTGAGTGTGCCGGGCGTTAGCAAATAGTCACTGCCGGCCGTGGCGGTGCCGCCGACGGTGAAATCCACGGTGACCGGAGTGTTGCCGGCCGGTCGGTCAAGGAATGCCATGAGCAGCGGCTCGCCGCCGTCCGCCTCGTTGCGGGTGGACGCGCTGACGGCGAAGCGAACCGTGCGCGGGGCGTTGTCCGGCAGGTCGCCGGCGATGGCTTGGCGGGTGAAACCGGGGCCGGACCACGCGACGGAAACGTGATCGCCTCCGCCACCTTCCTGATGCTGCACTTCCATGTAGTAGGACTGCCCGGCAACGAGGTTGATGGCGCCGGATTTCTGCGAACTCTTGGCGTCCCACGCCTGATAGTCCACCCAACCGCTGAGGGAGGCGATTTGTGATTTGTTAGCCGCGTTGGCGGTGGTGCTCAGGTAAAGGCGCGACGCGTCATCCGAGGCGATCCAGAATGTATAAGCGCCGGTGGCGGGCGCGACGATCTGGCCGGTCAGGCGGCGCGAATAGTTATCCGCCACGTTTTGCGGCGTGGTGAAATTGGTGAGAAACCCCGTGTACTCCGGCGCGCTGCCGCTCCACGACTGGTTGGTATAGACACTTTGGTTACTCCAGCGCTCCTCCGTGATGAGGGCCGGTATCATGTCATCGAAAATCGTCAGCGCATGCTTCGTCCGGGCCGCTACAAGGCTGGCGAATCGAGGCGCGCGCAGCTCGAGCACCACGTTCTCGGGAGTTTCGGAAATACCGTCGTTCTTAATCTTGAGCCGCACGTTCTCGCTGGTGGTTCCCGGCGGGAAAACGAGGGTGGCGGTGGGCGTGATCGCGTTGCCATTGGCCGCATCCACAAACGCCCAATCGACGTCGTCGCCGGTGGCGCTGCTGCCCGCGCCGCCAATGCATTGGACGGCGACGGCATCGGCCGATGCGGCGGAGAGCGTGACTGGAATGTCGCGGTAAGGGCCGTTTGCGTCGGGCAATTCGCTGAGTGCGCTGCTGTTCGCCTGGAAGCCTACGATGATGGCGGAAGTGTCGTTGTCGGCGATTTCCAATGTCGCGGACGCCGGGCGATCGACACCATAACCCGCGCCTGATAGAACGGTGACGGTCACCGTTTCCGTGCCTTCGGCCAAATTGTCATCCACCGGCGTGAACGTGGCGACCACGCCGGAAGCGGTGTCCGGGATGACCACGGACTCTGTCAGACCGGTGTAGTCGGCACCGTTCGTGGAGGTGCCGGAGAGCGCGTAGCTGACGGTGAGATCGCCGGTGGTGCCGGGGCGCGAGAAATAGAACTTCCCGCTGGCACCACCCTCGGCCGCGTTCGTCTGATAGGCGGTGACGGCCACGCGGTCGGCGCCGCTGTCGTTGTCGCGGATGGCAACTTCCGCGGTGGTGTCGTTGAAAATCGCATAGCCGGTGCCGGGGAGGAGCTTGATGACTACTGTCTCGGTCGGCTCGGGCGTGGCGTCGTTAATGATCAGGATGGTCACCGTCACATCGCTAGGGCCGCTGGCCGGGACGCTAACGGTTCCCGAAAGCGCGGTGTAGTCGCTGCCCGGCCTGGCCGATCCGGAGACGGCGTAGCTCACCGTTAGATTTCCCGAGCCGGTGCCGAGCGAGCGGAAAATGACGGTCGCGTTCGAGCCGCCTTCGGTGCCGACGTTGCCGGCTCGCACCGAGATCACGGGCAGTCCGCCGCTATCGGCGATGGTGAGCGTGTCTTGGAAATTGAATCCCAAGCTGTAGGCGTCATTGAAAGTCGTCACTGCGAGTGTCACGTCTTCCGAGCCTTCGGCGATGCCGTCGTCGTAGGGCGTGATGACCACCGGCGCGCCAGTCGCTCCGGCGGGAATAACGACTTCGCCTGTCAGCCGCTGATAGTCGGTGCCGTGGAAAGCGGACCCGGAGAGCCCATAGTAAACTTTCAACGCCGCAGCGGTGCTGCCGGTGCGCTCGATGAGGAAAACTCCGGCGTGCTGGCCGGCTTCCGACGCAGCGCCATCAATCACGCGGGTGGTGATGAAAGGAGTGTCATCGTCGCTCAATGTGATTGTCGCCGTGATGGCCGAGCTGTCGCGGAGATAGGCACCGCTGGTATTGAGAGTAGCAATGATCGTCTCCGGAATTTCGATCAAACTATCGTCAATGGGAGTGACCGCCACCGTCGCCGAGGCCTGCCCGGCGGGGATTGTCACGATGGCGGGCAGGGTGGTGTGGTCGGTGCCGTTGATCGCAGTGCCCGTCCACGCGACGGATAGATTCAGCGCGGCCGTGGTCGCGCCCGCGCGGGTGAAAAGGAGCGAGCCGGCCTCGGCGGGTTCCATGGCATAGGGATCCGGCGCGGTGACGGCGACCTGCGGCAGCGTGGTGTCGTTGTCATTGACAATCATCACCACGGAGTTGGCGGTGGTTTGCAGGTAATTGCCGTTGGAGGCGAGTTGCAGGGTGACGGTTTCCGGTCCTTCCTGCGCCGTATCGTTTACTGCTGCAACGGAGATGACCCGCGACGCCTGGCCCGCCAAGATGGTAAATGTGCGGTAGGAACCGTCGGTCGCATAGTCGGGCGCGAAAGTATAGTCGGTGCCTTTCACCGCCGTGCCGCCGACCGGGGAAACGCGGACGATGAGATCCGCCGAAGTGTCGCCGGTGCGGGTGAGAGTGAAGCTGCCATTCGCGCCGCCCTCCGTGGCGTCGGCGGTTTTTGTCAGCGTTACAAAGGTCGAGCCGCCCGCGGTCCAGTTCGCGGTGTTGGTGCCGCTGGTGACCGTCAGGGGATTGGTAAATGACGGATTGAAAGTATAACCGTTGAGCGTGGCGGTCAGGGTTTGCGAACCGTTGGTAACGCCGGCCAAGGCATAGTTTCCATCGGCGTCGGTGAAGGCATGCGTGCCGTTGGTGACGGACACGCGGACGTCTGCCAACGGCGCGCCGTCGGCTGTGATTTGGCCCCTCACGAGTTGTTTGCCGTGGCTGCCGACATTGATCACGACGTGGCGGCGGGTCGTCAGGCCTTTCATGTCCGAGACGGTGACCATCGCCGTGACTTGGGCGGCGGCGGGAAATGTCTTGCTCACCACCGCGTTGTTCGCAGCGGTGGTGCCGTCGTCGAAGTCCCACTGATAGGCCAGCGCGTCGCCGTTCGCATCGCTGGCGGTGGCGGTGAAAGTTACGCTGCCGCCGACGGCGATGGCAGTCGCGCTGGCTGCTAGGGATACGTCCGGCGTGACATTTCCCGGGAAAGGACCGCGGAAATACGCAATATCGATGGATGGCGGCGTGGTGGCGTTTTTCGAGACGAGCGTGAAATGCATGTCGGCTTCAGCGTCGGAGAATGTCCTGCCGAGCTGGATGCCGCCGTCGTTCTTGCCGCCGGTGCTGCCGGGAGTGGTATCGATGAGCCGGCCGCCGTAGAGCACCATCGCCTGGTTTGATAGAGTGGAATTGTTCGTGTGATACTCGACGAAATATTGCGTGTTGGTGTCCTTGGCCACGTTCAGCGAATAGAATTTCCCTTGTTCCAGAGTTGGCTGGTCGAATGCGGTTAAACGGAAAACACCGTTGGTTTTCGGGTAATGCACCGCGCCGGTGGGCAGCCAGCCGAGATAGCGTTTCGCGTTGCTATTGTAGTGCGCGCCGTAGCCACCGCCGCCGCCCATCACGTCGAAAGGGTTGCCATATTCCTGGTTCGCACCATTGCCGTAGGCGGTGCCGTCGGTGGTTGCCCAGAAGTTCGCGTGGCCGAGTCCGAGCGAGTGGCCGCATTCGTGGTTGATGACATCCATGCCGCCCCAGCCTAACCAAACGCTGTCGCCGCCGCCCCAGGACGCGCCGCTGCGCAGGCCGCCATTTACACGGACGATGATGCAATCGTATTGCGTCGAGTCGTAGCCGAGCGCGCGGGCCGCGGCGCGGGCCTGGGTATGCAGCACGCCCAAGCCATCGACCTCGGCATCTTTATCTTGGTACCATTTCAACGTCTGCGGCAGCACGATGAGTGGCGTGACCGTGCTGGTGGCGGTCATTTTGCCGTAGGAGTTTTCCAAATAGAACTTTGCGTTGGCGGTCATGTCCGCGACCGCCTGGTCCTCGGTGTTAGGCGGGGCCAGCTGGTCCGGATAGGTCGCGCGGATGTAGAGGCAGCGGAAATTTCCGATTGCCCGCGAACTGGTGCCCGGAAATGCATCCATGAAAAATCCCGGTCCGCCGGCGCCCGACGCTTGTACCAGCACCCGGTATTTCTCATCAAGCACGGCGACGTGCGAGCCGTTGCATAGCGTGATCACGCGGCCGCCGACTTCCACCGTCGGCGTCTCGTTTGTCACCGGTTCGCCATTCGCGGCAGCCTCGGTGGTCTTGCCGGAGACCGGACAGGTTTGCTCGACCACCGTGCCCAGCGGGATGCGCTCGCCCTCCTCGATCTGCCGCAACGGACTCTCGGCCACCGCCATCGGCCGATCCACCGCCACGCCGCGAAGGGGGATTTGCTTGCGCGACATCACCGGCTCCATCGCGCCGAAAACGTGCGCCTGATAGCTTGCGCCCTGCGCCTCGAAATAGCGCAATGCCAGTGCCGTCGCCGGTAGCTCCGTGCCCGGCGCGGGGCGTCCCATGTAGACATTGTAGTCGCCCGTCGCCGACACCGGCGTCTCTAGCAGAGCGACGATCCGGTCCGGCAAATCCTGCCGGACGACCCGCGGCACCGCCGTTTCCAAAGCCCGCTTCGGATCGGAAACGATCAGCGCCTTGAACTCCGGCCGACGTTCCGCAGCGAGTTGCGCGCCTTCCGCTTCCAGCGATTTCCGCTCTGCGGGAGCCGCCGCCTGCCAGCGCTTCACCCAGCCGTCGAAGGCCGCCAGCTTCGCAAAATCCGGCTCGCGGATTTCCTCCGCCGCCCACGCGCCGAAATCGGCCGGCTCCTCGGATGGTCCCCGCGCGGCTACCTGCTCTGGCAAAGATGCAAGTTGGGCGGGCGGGAGAGGGGAGCGCGCCGTATCGGATGGAATACCAGAAACCGGCTGCGCCTGCCGGATCTTCCAGACCAGCGCGGTGGCGGCGATGAGGAAAAGGAGCAGCGCGATGACGCGGTTCAAACGAAATAAATTGGGTTTCACGGGAGTTGGTGATGGGAAATTCGCGTCGGGCGGAGCATCGTTGCGGGATGACCTTCATCAAGGGTCGTGTGCTGGTCGGTCTTCAAAACCGCCGCGATTTCCGCGATCACCGTCTCAGGCACCGGCGCACTCGGCTTCGATCCGGCGGCTCCTACCACCTCGACCTCTGCGGTGACCTTCAACTCAGATGCCAAGGTGAACGTGATCAGCACGCCTGCCGCGCCACTCGATGAGTGCGGCTTCCTTCACTGGCACGCCGGTGCTCCCCGGCCATCTCGGGTGCCGCGTTCGGGGACCGGCATGACCGCCAGCGCGGATACCAGCAATCCAAACTTCGCGAAATACACGCCACCTGCGGACTTCGGCAAGGTCTTCGTCCGTCTCGATTTCACCCAGAACTAACATCGCCGGAGTGCGGGGTCTGACTTGGCTGTGCTATGGCCATTCGGTCATCATTCCCTCAGGTGCCTGACGGCCCGCTGTTGTGTATGCGGCAATGGCCAAAGATTTCCTTCTCGCCATCCATCCCATGATTCGGACAGGTTGCTCGGGTGTCAGGATTTCGTTCGCTTACCAGTGCCGAGCAAGTGGCGGCGCATCTCCGGGCAGAGATGGAAACCGGTAAAAGGAGCGGGGCGATGCCCGGTGTGCTGCGGCTTGAAGCCGAACTCGGCGTCAACCGCAAGACGGTGGAGACGGCATTGCGCCGGCTCGAGATGGAGGGGATGCTGATTTCGCAAGGGCCGGGGCGGCGACGTCTGATTTGCCAGATGAATGGTGCCAAGCGTGCTTCACTGCGGGTGGCGATGCTGATTGCCGAGCCCGCCGACCGCGGTGTGGGGTACCTGATAGGAATGAGGCATAAGCTCATCGAGGCCGGGCACCACATCGTGGACCCGCCCAAGACGATGACCGAACTCGGCATGGACGTGGGACGCATCATGCGGATGGTGGGAAAGACCGAAGCGGACGCCTGGCTGGTGGCGGCCGGCTCCCATGAGGTGCTGGAATCGTTTGTGGCGCGCGGGGCGCCGACGTTCGCATTGTTCGGCCGGCGGCGCGGATTTCCGATCGCCGGGGTCGGTCCGGACAAGCCGTCGGCAATTGCCGTCGCCACCAAGACTCTCATCGGACTTGGCCACCGGCGGATCGTGATGCTGGTCCGCCGACTGCACCGCATCCCGATCCCGGGGGCAAGCGAGCAGGCATTTCTGAATGAACTGGCGATCCACGGGATTCCTCCGAGTCCCTCATACCATCTGCCGGACTGGGAATTCACGGTCGATGGGTTTCACGGATGTCTAGAGTCGTTGTTCAAAATCACACCGCCGACCGCGCTGATCATCGACGAGATGCCGTTTTACGTGGCGGCGCGGGAGTTCCTGGCCAAGCACGGCCTGCGGATACCGGCGGATGTCTCACTCGTCAGCACCGATGCGGACCCCGCGTTTGCCTGGTGCAAGCCGTCCGTCTCCCACATCCGCTGGAATCACGACCCGGTCGTGCGACGTGTCGTGCGCTGGGCGGGCAACGTGAGCGCCGGCAAACAGGATCTGCGACAAAGCTCCACCCCTGCGGAGTTCGTCGTGGGCGGGACGATCGGGCCGGCACGCCACGGATGAATCGATGCCGGGCAAGAAAAGAGGCGGCCTCCCGGCATGGGAGACCGCCTTGGATTCTAGCTCGCGTTGGATTAGCGCTTACGGATTCTCCGCGCGGAGTCGGCCGAAGAGCTTGCCGCCCGCAGCCTCGCTGGACGAGATCGTTGCCGTCACGGAGTTGGGGCTGCCCGGGGTGACCGCGAAGGTCACACCATTCACCGGGCCACCATTCGTGTCAGGTACCACTGTCCCCAGCCATGGATCGGAGATGCCGAGGTTGCTGCTGTGCTCGACGTAGAGCACCGCGCCGCCACGACTTGCCGCATTCAGGCTTTTGAAAGTGAGCACCAGACCGCCGCCGCTCTGCATCACAGTGGGCAAAAGTCCGAGGGCGCTGACGTTCGGATTTGCCGCGCCGAGCAGGAATGCCAATCCGTTTTTCACGCCGTCGCCATTGGTATCGCCATTGAAGGGTGCGCCGCCAGACCAGGTGTCATACGGGGTGCCGCCTCCACTCACGGCGGCGACGAACTCGGCGGCGATGGTGTGAGAACCCACGAGATTTCCACCCGTGAACGAATAGCTCGCGGTACCGGCTGAGGGCAGCAGCGCGAAAGCCGTCACATGTCCATCCCAAGGGGAGGGAGAGCCGCTTGTTTGGGCCGTGGCGCTGATTTCGATCAGTGGCGCCACCGCGTCCACGGCGGTGACATTCGCCGAATTGCCGTCACCACCCATGCCGTGGGAAGCGATGACAATAGAGTTGGCGAAACTCGTCGATAGAACCACCGATTTCGAGGCCTGAGGCGAGATGGCGCTTTGACCGACGCCAGGGGCAGTGCCTGACAACGCGAACGCTGTGACGCTACCACGGGAGAGGGGGCTGAGGGTCGCAACAATCTCACCGGTTGCGGTTGCCGGGCCGTCGAGATACCAGATGTCGTTGAACGTCTGGTCAACCGGAGTGCCGCTGATCGGGCTCCGATCCACCGCCTGGGTCAAGGGCACCCCGTCATAGGTCACTCCGGTGCAGTCGCCGGTGAAGTTGTTAGGATAGCTACTCTCACCCGTCACGATGACGACCAACTTGTCCGACGCACTCGCGTCAAGTGTGACAGAAACCGTGGTTGCGGCAGCACTTTGGAAAGCGGTGTTATCGACCGTAATCATTCCCCGAGCTGGTCCGGAACCCGCGTTCACCGTGATGGTGGTGTCGTCGGCGAGTGCCGCAGTCGTGTCAAGGGCGGTGCCGTTGACATTGGTGATTACGGCACCCGCCTTGATCCGCAGGATCATTGTCCCGGCGCCGCCGGGAGTCACGTGAACCGCGAAGACTTTTGGATCGGAGGTGGTAGCCACGGCGTTGACCGTGACGGGCGGACTTCCGCCGTTTCCGAAGTCGGTGATCTCAACCGTGCCCGGATTCAGCACTTGGTCGAAGGTTACGAAATAGGTGAACGATTCACCTGCGAAGACCGGTCCGCCGCCGCGGTTGTCGGTGATGGATACCAGCGTCGGAAGCGGGTCCGCGTCGACGGTGATGGTGGTATCATCCGGCAAGGCTGCGGTGGTGACGAGGGGGTTGCCGACGATGTCTGTTATCGTGGCACCCGGGACGATTTGCAGCGTCAAGCTGCCGGCACCGGTGGGTGTTACCGAAACCGTGAAGACAGCCGGGTCTCCGGTAGGACTCACACTGTTGATCGTGATGGGCGCGGATCCTCCGTTCCCGAAGTCCGCAATGTCGATGGTCGAGCCATTGATCCCCTCATCAAAGGTGACGGTGTAAGCAAGTCCATTGAATGCGACAACCGGTCCGCCGGAGACGTTGTCCACGATGGAGACAAGCGTCGGTGCGGTCGTGTCGCTGATGACCGTGATGACGGTGTCGTCAACGATGGCAGAGGTGGTGTCCAAGGCATTCCCCACGGCATCCTTAATCACCGCACCCGCTATTGCCTGCAACTGCAGCGTGCCGCCGGAGGTCGGCGTGACGATGACTTGAAACGAGGAAGAACTCAGTGTCCCCCTGATGCTGTCGATCGTCACGCTTGCGCTGCCGGCGTTCCCGAAGTCGGAGGTTGTGAGGGTGGAAGCATTGATCGCCTCGCTGAACGTTACGGTGTAAACTACCGAGTCCACACTCAGAATGGCGTCAGCTCCGCCCCGGTCGTCCACGAAGGAAATCAGGTTGGGGACGACGGTTTCGGTAAGGTCCACCACGGTGAGTGGCACGGAGATGACGTAGAGCGACCTTGCGGTAGTGGTCGCGTCCGTGAAGCGGTTCCAAACGCGGGTGGGGTCGTTAGGATTCGAGTTGCCCCGGTTGATCGTTTTTATGTTCGTCGTATTGCCGAGGGCGTTTACATGGTTTCCAGCAAGGTCGCACCCTGTCGCGACGTCTTTGCCGTGAATGTTGTCCGGGGTAACCGTCTGATTGCCATACTGATTGAGGTATGGCGAGTAGTAGACGTTTTGTGATGATGTCGGAGGAGTAACCCTGATGGTGGGATTGACCGCTTTGAACGGATTGCTCCACGAGTCCCAGATATCCGCATTGTTTCTGGCGATGCAAGTCGTTCCATTGACAACGTAAACCGGCTCACCCGCCCCGCCAATGTCAGCGCCACCCGTCAGATCTGCGGTCCCGGTGTTCTGCTTTACGACGGACTTCGGCGAAAGTGCCTGTGTGGTGGTATTATCCAAATTCACGGTAACCATCGCCCTCCAATAAGTGCCGCCGAGCGCCGCGACTCCCCAAGCTTCGGTTGTCGCGAAGTCGTTATAGAACTCGGGATTATTGGATGTCGTGGCGGTCGTTCCTAACGTATGGAACGCAAGGCGGTACTTGTCACCGACTTGCCACGGATTGCCGGTGTTGGGATTGATTCCACCATTGGCGGTGAGATCAAGCACTCCCAACTGTCCCGCGATCGGTTGGGTGAGATTTACCGTTCCCGTCGCGGTGGAAGTCTTGGGCGTTGGCGAGGAGCTATCGGTGACGAGCAGCTTGATCGTGTTGGCACCGACCACCATTCCGTAGGTGCTTTGCAAAACGGCGCGGGTGATCGATGGCGGGGTGGCTCCGGTGATCGCCTCGTCGTAGTCGCCATCGTTGTCGAGATCCCATTGGTAGGAGATGAGGGTCTGTCCATCGGAAGGAAGCGAGCCGCTTCCGTCGAGAGATAGTGAGCCGTTTATCGAGACGGTATAGGGTCCGCCGGCGCTTGCGGCCGGGTTGGCAAGGACAGCCGACAGTTGGACCTCGTCGAAATCAACTTCCCCTCCCGCCACGAGTCCCTTGCTGAGGAGGCGGATCTCCAATGGCTGGCCCACAAGCGCCGCGTCTGCGGCATTGTAGGTGTAACTGATGGTGGAAGTCACGAAGGAGTTCGCGGCAGGAGGATTCGTGTTATCGTCCTGGGCACCGGTCAGGACCACGCCATTGGCAAGGAGCTGCACCTTATAGCCCGCAAAAGCGTAGGTGCTGGATTGTCCGACCTTGACGCTAAGGGTGTAACTTGAATTCGCCTGAAACGTGGCTGAGAGCACCTGGGAGAATCCGGTGTTGGCTGCGGCATTATAGATGTAGCCGACGTTTGATCCGGCCGGGGCTTCCGCACTGTAGTTGATATTAGTGGGGTTCCATACAGCGGCATCGACGCCGCCGATAATGGACCAGTTCGTCGCGGCGGCAACGGATCCGTCCGCCACGGCGGGGGACTCAAAGCCGGAATTGAGAATGGTGATGGGGGACGCGGCTGAGGCCGACGCGGCCCAAGATAGGGAAGCGGCCAAAGCAAGGGCCGCGAAGTGCAATCTGGAGTTTTTGTTCCTTGGGTTCATGGTCTGATTGGGTTTTCTCACAATATATTTTCACTAAAACCGCGAGGTGGGGCGGTTGAATCATGACTGAAAATCACAATCCGTCCCCAACAGGGACTGCCAATTTCCACCCGTCCAGCATTTGTTTCGCGAGTGACCATGATCTTTTGGGGGTAGGTTTCATCGAGCATTCTCACCCTCACCACCGCGCCCCCCGCCGCCGGCTACCATCCTCGGAGGCACCGCCGCGACCAATGACGCGGGGACGTTGCCTGAAATCACCAACGATTCCGGCAACATGAACTTCACCTTCCAGCGCGACCGGATTTCGAAGACTGCCGACATTTCCGTTTCCAGTGAGACCACCACCGATCTGGCAAGTGGGATCAGGTTCTACATGGCGACGAGCAGTCCAGAAAATCTGGTGTTCACCTTCAAGCGCCTCAAGACCTCGGAAACCCCGGATACCTCAGTGGCCACCGATGTCGGGACCATGCTTGCAGTCTGGCCCAACAGCTACACGTCCGTCTCAACGTGACGGTCAACTGACCGGTTCCTCGGCTTCCGTTCCCCAAAATCAACGGCATTATTCCGCGACGCGCTTGGCATTTTCATGCGGGTTTCTATGAAAATCATCGTATCGTGATCCCGCAGCACGTGTTCTTTTTGGACCCCTCTCTCAGGAATGGCAAGGTGGAGGACGCCGCCATCGAACCGCCAGCCGCTTTCGCTGAATGGATTTCCTGCCTTTGGAAACAACACGCCACCGGACGACATGTTCAGCGTGCCAACGGCTAAGCTCACTCCGCGCGTCTCCGCCAAGTGGGCAGGCGGCAACGACAGCTACGGCCAAATCAACTTTTCCGCCAAACTGTAATTCGTCGTTGATTTCGTCAGGAATCCCGACTTGCCGGTACATTTGAGTATGTCATCGACTCCGATCCCTTCCGCCCGAAAATCCGTTCATGGGATTTCACGCCGTATATCAGCCACCGGGCTCGCGGGGCTTCTCGCCATGGCTACGGCCGGCCCGCTAGCCGCGGTGCCCAATATCGTCATCTTTTTCTCGGACGACCACACGCAGCAGGCGATCAGCGCCTACCAGAACCTGCCCGACGCCACCCCGCAGGATCTCGTCTTTAAGAACTCGGCGCTGCCGAAGACGCCGAACATTGACCGCATCGCGGCCAACGGTGCCGTCTTCAGCCGGAGCTACGTCAGCAATTCGATCTGCGGGCCGTCACGCGCCAACCTGCTCACCGGTCTCCATTCCCACGCCAATGGGCTGCTGAACAACGTGAGCGGCGATTTCAACGGTGCCCAGCAGACTCTTCCGAAACTGCTGCAAGCCGCGGGCTACAGCACGTCGATCGTCGGCAAATGGCATCTCGGATCCATCCCCACCGGCTTCGACAACTACGAGGTGTTAGTCGGCCAGGGAGAATATTACTCGCCTGTCGTGATCACTTCCCAGCCCGGCGGCGGATACAGCAATGTCACCTACACCGGCCAGTATGAGGCGGATGTGGTCACCAACCGCGCCAAAACTTGGTTGCAGAACCGCATCGACACCAACCAGACAAATCCGTTTTTCCTTATGGTGAACCACAAGGGCACCCATCGCGTGTGGCAGCCATCGCCGCAGGAAACCGACCCCGCGGTCTTTCGCCATGTCGAGTGGGACTACACGGTCACCCCGAACCCGGACACCGCCCCGGCCAACCCGGCTAGTTGGACACCCGCCACGGTGCCGGTGCCCGCCAATTTTTTCGACAATCTGAACGGCTACCCGTCACGCGCCGCGAGCGCTGCGGCTCAGCAAATGCAGATTGTCCGTGACATGCGGCTTAATGAAGACCTGAAACTAACCGGCAGCACCTTCGGCGGCACCGCCTACAACGAAGTGCGAACCTGGTTCGCCGCCCACACGGGCAGTCTCACCACGGCACAGCGGGCCGCCTACTACAACCAGCGCTACATCAAGGATTACTTTCTCACTGCCAAGTCGGTGGACCGCAGCGTCGGCGACGTCCTCGATTTTCTCGAAACCAATAACCTCGATAAAAACACCATCATCATCTATGCCTCGGATCAGGGATTCTACCTCGGCGAGCACGGTTGGTTCGACAAACGCTGGATGTATGAGGAATCGATGCGCACCCCGATGCTGATGCAATGGAAAGATGCTTCAGGAAATCCCCTCATCACTCCCGGCAGCGTCAACGACACCAAGGTCCAAGTCATCGATTACGCCCCCACCTTGCTTCAAGCCGCCGGTGTCACCGGCTACACCGCTATGCATGGCGAAAGCTTCCTCGGCTTTGCCACCACCGCCACCGGCGACGAACCCGCCACCTGGCGCAATGGCCTCTATTACCACTACTACGAGGGCTATAACGCCGAACACCGGGTCGGCAGACAGTACGGCATTCGCACCGATCGCTACAAACTGATCTATCAATACGAACGGGCCAACCAATGGGAACTCTTCGACTTGCAGACCGATCCGTTCGAAATGAACAATCTGCTCTACAACCCATCCACCGGCATCATCGACGATCCGACCAACGGCGTTGATGGCACCCCCACCTTCCAAGCGCTGGTGAACGGCCTGCTCACCGACCTGAAAAACCTGCGGACGCAATATGCCGACACCACCGGCCCGAGTTTCACAATCAATGGCGTCGATGTGCCGGACCCAAACTTGCTCATAAATCTCCTGCCACGAAACGCGACTTACGAGGGCCAAAAGAACAGCCTCACGACTGTCGTCCAGCCATCCTTAACTAACGGACTGAGTTTTGAACTTTCCATCACTCCGCTCGCAGCGGACCTGACTGGCACGGTGCTGCTCATGGAGATCGGTGGAAATTCCAATGGATCGGGCATCTATCTGATCAACGGCGTGCCCACTTTCATCCAAAAGATAGGATCCAACGATGGTGCCACACCATCATCCCTTTCGGATACCACACTTCCCGAAGTCGCTGTGCAATCCGGCATCGGAATGCTGACTGCTGGCATCACCTACCGGGTCGCCGCCGTTTATACGCCACCCGCCGGAGCCACGACCATCGGCAAGTTGACGCTGACCGTCCAGCCCGAGGGCGGCAATTTAACCATCGACAACTTTTCCATCACCGGGGCCAGCAACGGGGGAAACTGGGCGGGCAACAAGACCCTCAGCGTCGGCACCAAGGACCCTGGAGGTGCTCCGGTGGGAACCAACGCCGGTGCGCTTTCCACGACCGCCGGCATCTATAACAATGGCACCCAGAAGAGCCTCAGCGGAACCGTGACGCGGGCCTTGTATTGGAATGCGGTCGGCACCGTTCCCAGCAGGATGAAAACCAGCGCGGTCAACCATGCCGGATCCACCTTCTCCGTCAGCGTCACCGAATTGGTCAAAGGTGCCACCTACCGCCTCTACCGTTGCACCAACCTGCCCTTCGACGGCTCCACCATCGAGGTGGATTCGGCGATCGTCGGTGACAGCGCCTTGGTCCTGACCGATGGCGGAAACCCTACCCCGCTTCCCACGGACAAGGCATTCTATCGAGTCGAGGAAATCCGTTGAGCGGCGGTCCGTGCTGCCATCTTGAAGCCGGAGGCTTCGCAGCGATTAGCCGGTGGTTGAGCGCAGCGACACCACCGGAAAAGAACGGAAATGGATTGCATCCCGGCAGGGATGCCAGCCCGGTGCGCAACGCTTGCAGTCCGTCGCTGGAATCCCTGCCGGGATGCGAAGAAGCTGGCTGCCAGATCCGGTGGTGTCGCTACGCTCAACCACCGGCAAATGGCTTTCATCCCTGCGGGATATTCGAAACGCATTCACTCGAAGTGCCACGCCGGCATTCCCTCGAAGTGCTACGCCGCCAGTTTCCCCAAAACGTGATCCACGAAAGCATACAAGCGAATTCTTATCAATTCAGCGGCTTGAAGATCCCGAACCGCCTGCCCTGACGCTCCTCACAGTCCCACCGGATCGACACAAACAGGCCGCCCGGATTGCTCCGGACGGCTTGGTGAAAAGCGTTCTTATGCGAAGAACCTCACAGGATCAGGCGCGGCGGCGGCGCAGCAGTCCCAGCAGGCCGAGACCACCGAGCAATGCAGCGGATGGCTCGGGGATCTGGGTGATCGAGAGCGCTTTCAGATCGACGATGTTTCCCGTCGCGGAGGAACCGGAGGCCAGGTCAAACGAGATCACCCCGCCGACGGAAGTCACATTGTCCCATCCAAAGGCCAGACCGGCGTTGGTGCCATTCGGGTTGAGTCCCGAAATCTCGGTATTGGTGACGGTGCCAGCCGCGTTTTGAAAATAGGCACTGGCACCGGTGCCCGTTACCAGACTGAGGGTGGCCAAAGAGTTCGCATTGGCGGTAGAGTCGCGCCCGATGAAACCAAGCAGATTATAGGTCAGGGTGTCGTCCAAGCCGGAGATCGAGATTGTCACGGCCGACTGATCCTGCACGAACAGCCCGTCAACGGTCGGCAACGTCGCGCTGTTCCCGGTCACGAACGCGGTATTCGCGAGCGGTGCCACGGTTCCCGTATAATTTCCGCCGGCTCCGGCAATGCCGAATTCAGTCTCGCCTGCACCGGCCGCTGCGGTCTTCACGGTTCCGTCGAGCGTCCACCCCGTGGAAGTGTTAGTGGTATCCACCAGTGGAACGGAATTGAGAGCGGTGGCGTTGGCGATAGTCCTCCAAGTGTTGATGTTGGTGCCGGCTGCCGCATTCAGGTTTCCAGTCAGGGTGATTTGGTTGTAAGTATCCCCGGAAGAGCCGGTGGCAGTGCCACCGAAGTCCATCTTGGCGGCGATAGTGGCGGCGGATGCGGTGGATAAAGTGGCGGCAAGCGCCGCGAGTGCGATGAGGAATCGTGATTTCATGTGGATTCTAAATTTTCTGAATTCTCGGGTTCAAATGGAACGCAAACGACGCGCCCTTCGAGACATCCTTCCATACTGGGGCCGAACCTGACTCAAAATGCGCAACTTTTTTCAATCAGGAAGGAGGACGGCGTGGGAATCGAATCCTCACCGTCGAATCGTGCCTGCGTCCCGGATCAATTCCCGACGCGCTTGGCATTTTCATACGGGTTTTTCACGAAGATCATCGTGTCGTGATCCCGCAGCACGTGTTCTTCTTCGATCCTTCTCCCGGGAATGGTGAGGTGAAGGACGCCGCGATCAACCCACCAGCGGCTTTCGTTGAATGGATTTCCTTCCTTAGGCAGGAGCACGCCACCGGACGTCATGTTCATCGTGCCATCAGCGTAGAAATGGCGCTGAAATTTCTTGCCGTCGTAGTTGTATGCCCACGATCCGATGAAGTCCTCGGTCGTGGCCTCCGTCACAAATCCTTCCTCGAACAACAAGGTTCCCACCGAGGATATCGGCAGCGTCTTGAGATCCCGATCCGGAGCGAGCGGCAGAACCTGCAATACCGCCCGCAGAGTCCAACTTCCGTGTCGGTATTGGGGTTCCGTGAGTGGAAGATTGAACAGATTGTCATGCACGCGCTCCAGTCCTCCCGTCACGCCGACACTGGAGTTCCGACTTACCGGCACACCATCGAGGCACAACTCGACATCCTTGATCCGGACTCCGTCTTCGCCCCGCATCCATTTGAAAATCCCCAGATAGCTCGACGCCTTCCAGACGAGATGGGAAACATCGAACTCCATCCGGACCGGATCGGTGGTGTTGATTTCCCAACGGAAATCACGCGTGGGAATTCGACGGACGAATTTTTCCCGATTCAATGGAATTGAAACGGCAGCACTCTTGCCACCCGTGGAATCAAGCAGCAGCGCCTGATTTGCCAGCAGTGAAAGTGTGGTCTGGTTCGGACGGTGCAGTTCCACTTCGCCGTCGAACACGCCAAGCTCCGCCTTGCCGGTGGCTGCGACGTCCAGACCAAATTCGGTTCCGAGATCCACCACCGTCCCGCCCTTGTAGTCCACCGTGAAGCCTTCGGCACCTTTCGGAACAGCCGCGACGAGACGCCCGTGCGCCAGACGCGCGGCATTCGGACCGGTGATCGTCAATTCCGCTGGTCCCTGAAGCGTCACCCGGACCCCGTTGCCGTAGGTCAGCTCTGCGAGACCGGAGCGGAAAGCGAGCTTCCTGCCGATATCTCCGCCGTTGAGCAAATCGGGCACCTCCCCTGCAACCCACTCCACACCGACCAATCCGGTGATGCGCGGCGAATGCGAAACATGACCAGATGTTGTCATCTGAGCGACCGGACGGTGGCCATAAAAATGTCCGAGTGCGAAAACCACACATGCCGCCGCCGCCCACGCCAGTCCTTGCCCCACCTGTTTCAAGACCGGCCATTTCCGAACGACCACCCCGACCGCAGGCTGTCCGGCGAGCGCCGCTGGCATCAGCTCATCCTGCTGCATCGAGTGAACATAATAAGAAAGCGCGTCATCGTCCTCGATGAGTTCCTCAAGCCGCGCGGATTCGGTTTTCGAGAGTGCTTCGCCACCGAGCAATCGATCGGTAAAGCGCCGGAGTTCGCCAGATGGTTGGTAGGGGCGGGTTTTCATTCGGAAATTTTGGATTCGATACAATGGCGAAGTGCGAGGCGGATTCGCGAAATGTTTTTCTGCACACTGTTAGGTGATTTGCCCTTTAGCTGCGCGTATTGGGTCAGAGACATTGCTTTCAGGTATTTGAGATTCAGTAGTTCGAGTTGCTCCGGCGCAAGTTTCTCGAGACAGCTCCCCAAGGCGTGCAAACGGGAGTCCGCCTGATCCGCAATCTCCGCCGCAGCACCCGCGACACGCTGAAGCGTTTCCTCGGAAAAATGCACCAAACGCTCGCGTTGACGGTCGCGCCGGTAGGCGAGGACTTTGAACCATGCGACTCGAAACGCCGAAGGACGCAGGGCCTCGCCTTCAAACTCATGCCTCCGGTCCCAGAGAAACAGACAGACCTCCTGAAGTACATCATCTACCGCATCCTTGTCGATCAACAGTGAGCGGATGTACCCTTGGAGACTCAATCTCAGGGGCTCGAGGGCACGTGCAAACCCCACCTCATCAAAGTCGGCGGCGGGTTTCGGAGCGGGCTGCGGGTCCATCTGCACGCTATCCTACCGAAAATCCGCGAAACCTGACACTTGATTTTCCCGCCCCGTTGCAGCCTCTCAGATCCGGGCTACGCCCACTTCCCCGGGAAAACGACTTTGTTTGAAAAAAATCAATTTTTCGGTCAGCTTCTCCACTTTGGTGGAAAGATGGATACGACGCCTTACCAAGGCTCTCGATTTGCCGAGCTGATTTATTTCAGGCTAAACCGAATCCCATCCCTATGAAATCCAATCCATTCAGTCTCTTCGCCGCCATCCTCGCGGCATCCGCCCTCATTTCCACCGCCAGCGCGGCCACTCTCTACTGGGACGATGGCACGGTCGTCGTGGACACCGCATCCGCCGGCGGCTCCGGTGCTTGGACCGTCGGCGCGCCCGGCTGGGAAGACGGCGCAACCGTCCAAAACTGGGCCAATGGGAACGACGCCGTGCTCGCCGGCACCGCCGGCACCTTGACCCTCGGTGGCGCGATCTCCGCCGCCAGCGTCGCCGTCAATACCACTGGCTACACTCTCGCGCTTGCCAACAACACCCTCACCACCGGCAGTCTGAACTACGGCGGTGCGGCTGCTGGAACCCTGGCCTTCACCGGCACGGCTGGCACCACCAACGCCATGAACGTCGTCACCCTGAGCGGCCCCGGCACCGGCTGGACCAGCGGCACTTCGGTGGCCCTCACCGGCGCTGGTAACCCAGGCGTCGGCTCCACTCAACATGGAGCGCTGCTGAAGCTCGTGCTCGGTGATTCCGCTGCCCTCGGTTCCGCGGAAATCAAGGTGAGGCATGCCATGATTCAGACCGGCGCGGCTGGCATGACCGTCTCGAACAACATCACCAACGCCGGTGCTTCGCTCTATTTCGGCGGCGAATTTGACTTCACCGTCTCCGGCTTGATCAAAGGCGATGGTAACAACAACCGGACCATCGGAGTGTGGGCGGGTTCCACCGCCATTCGCACGATCACCCTTGGCAACATCGACACGGTCGGCACTGGCACTCTCAACTTCGAAGCGCGCGGTGGCATGCCCCCGAATCCCGGCGGCGGCTTCATCGTCAACGGCGTGATC
>JBBSUD010000005.1:0-70780 GCA_038235225.1 Verrucomicrobiales bacterium | reverse complement strand
GCGCAGTGGTGGGGGGGGGGAGGCCGGGGGAGATTTCCTCGCCGACGGGGGAGTGGTTGAGAAAAGACCGGAGAATCCAGAAATTAGAATCCGGAGAAGAGGGAAATGCTAAGTCGAGGAGGGGGGCGGAAGTGAAGAAGGGGGATGTTGATGGCCAGGGGCTTGGCGGATGCAATCCGCCGCCACGGTTGGTGATACGGGGGGCTCGGGAGCATAATTTGCGGAATATCGATGTGGGAATTCCGCTGGGGAAGATGGTATGCCTAACAGGTCCTAGCGGGAGCGGAAAATCGACCTTGGCGGATGACATACTCCGGCGGGCGCTGGCGCGGCATTTCCATAACTCGGGCGAGGCGCCGGGGAAACACGATGGCATCGATGGATTGGAGCTGATCGAGAAAATCGTGGTGGCGGATCAGTCGCCGATCGGCCGTAGTCCGCGGTCGAATCCAGCGACCTTCACCGGCTTGTTCGACCTGGTGCGCGAGTTGTTTGCGAAGCTGAATCTATCGAAACAGCGGGGCTACGGTGCGGGACGTTTCAGCTTCAATGCGGCGGGCGGGCGTTGCGAGCGGTGTCAGGGAAATGGGCGGCTGAAGATCGAGATGCATTTCCTGCCGGATGCCTGGGTGCCGTGCCCGGCGTGCGGCGGGAAGCGCTTCAATCGGGAGACGCTGGAGGTGACCTACAAAGGGAAATCGATTTCCGATGTGCTGGAACTATCAGTGGGCGAGGCGCGTGAGTTTTTCCGGCCGATTCCGAAAATCCGCCATATTTTGGAAATCCTGGAGGAGCTGGGACTCGGCTATCTGAAGCTCGGGCAACCGGCGAACACACTCTCGGGCGGCGAGGCGCAGCGGCTGAAACTGGCGGTCGAGTTGGCCCGCCCGCAGGCTCCGCACACGCTCTACCTGTTCGACGAGCCGACGACGGGACTGCATTTCGGCGATGTGGAAAAACTGCTGGCGGCGTTCTTCCGGCTGCGCGACGCCGGGCATAGCGTGGTGGTGGTGGAGCATCATCTGGACGTGATTTCCGCGGCGGATTGGGTGATCGAGCTGGGTCCGGGCGGCGGAAAACACGGCGGCGCGCTGGTCGCCGAGGGGAGGCCGGAAGCGGTGCGGAAGATTGCGGATTCGCCGACCGGCAGGGCGCTGGCGGCGCGGTGACGGACTAGCTGTTAGAGAAAATCGTTGGCGGTAGGCGGCCTCCGGTTGTAAACCGGCACCCATGCGAAAGCCGTTCCAGCGCCTCAACCCACGGCGCGGGCTCGATCGGGGATTCACCCTCGTTGTCGCGCTTTTGCTGATGTTGCTGCTTGGAATTCTGGCGATTTCCCTGCTCGGGCTCGCGACGATCGAGTTGAGGAAATCGGCGAAGAGTCTGGCTGATGCAAGCGCGCGGTCGAACGCGCGGCTGGCGCTCATGCAAGCGATCGGGCAGCTCCAGAAATCGCTCGGGCCGGATCAGCGTGTATCCGCCACGGCGGAAATCCTGGGCGATGCCGCGAAGCAGCCGCAATGGACTGGCGCGTGGCGCAGCGTGCGGGAAAATGGCGCGCCATTCCTCTCCCGCGACGATCTCGACGGCGGCTTGCGCGATGCCCGCTGGGCCGCGAAATCGAAGCCGGCGGACACCGCGATCGGGTGGCTGGTCAGCGGGGAGGGAGACCCGCTGGCGGCCTCGTCCAAGGACGCTTTGCCACTTTTCACCATGGGGAAACAGCCCGTCGTGAGCGTCCCGCAAATCACGGTGGCGGGCAGGCAGCCGGGCCACCTGGCGTGGTGGACCGGCGACCTCGGGACGCGCGCGAATCTCGGCACGCTTGACCCGCGGAAGGACGTGCCGGTGGCGCGGGAATCGCCGGAAAATGGTGGCTACTTCCGCGTGATGGCCTCGCAGGCAGCGGACATGCGGGCGATGGCGGGCGGGGTGGATTTGGAGAAATCCGCCGGGCGGCTGGTGACGGCGGAGACGGTTTCGCTGGCCGGTGCGGAGGCGGATTGGGGGCGCGAGCACGCCTTCGATTTCACCACCGATTCGCGCGGCGTGCTGGCGGATGTGGCGGACGGCGGGCTGAAATCCGACCTCACCGTTTATCTGGAATCCGGCCGCATCGCGGCGAAGGGCGGGCTGCCGGGGCTGGCAGATGACGACCCGCTGGTCGCTCCCGGCGAGCCGGGCGGCAGGCATGCGATTGCCGCGCCGCGCTTCGGCGTGCTGCGCGATTGGGCGCGCCTGGCGGCTCCGTTCTCGGGGAAAGACGTGGCGGAGACAGAGCCGGATTTCGACCCTTCGGTAGCGAAGGATAGCGATTTGCGGGCGCTGGCGAACGAGAAGCCGGTGAAGCTCGCGGGAAATCTCAAACACAATCTCCAGCCGGTGTTGGTGGAGGCGACCAACTTCACGCAGATGAGTTGCTATATGGAGAAATCCGAACCGGAGAAAACGTTTCAGCTCCGGCAACTGATGTATCCCCGGATCGTGTTGTGGAATCCATACAATTGCGAACTGAATGCCGGCCGCTTTCTGGTGATGATCCAAGGGAATGGCCGGCAGGAAATGATTACCAAAAATCGCAAAGTCAATGCGACAGGATCGTTCCAGGAATACACCGAATGGCTCAATTTCGAGGGCGGCAGGAAGACCTCGTTCTTCTCGTGGGGCGGGATTCTGAGTTCCAGCGGTTACAACGACCCTTATATGGGTTCTTATTACTTCGCCATACCCGCCACCAAGTTCGCGCCGGGCGAGTGTCTGGTGTTTTCGCCACCGCGGAGCAAGGAATACGACGGGCTGAGCGCCTACCGGATGGGCAGCTATAATCTCAATGCGAACGAGCTGAGCTGCACCGACGCGCCCGATCCGGGGAAGGCTTACTATGTGTCGGCCACCGATATCGGCGGCGGCGAGCCATTCCAGCCGGTGGAATTCCGCTATGCCAAGACGGATGCGTGGTCGGCGAACGGACGCAGCGGCGTGGAAAACCAGGCGGATGACACGCGCGCGATCATGAAGCGGGTGGGGAGGGGCGGCACGATTTCCTTCGAGGATTTCGACAAACTTCCGCAGGTCTGCGTGCTCTCCGCGTCGCTGCAATTCGGCGCCGGTCGCGAATCGCGGCTCGAATGGAGCGGCAAGGAAACGATGCCGATCCAACTGCTCGACAAGGCGAATCCGCGGCCCGCCATCGTGCCGAACGTGCGCACGCGGGAAGGCATCCGGATGCGATGGTTCGAGGAAAATTACTCGAATTTGATCAACTCCGGCCCGCTCGCCGGGACGCCGTATCTGGAGGAGGCGGTGCTCGCGAATTGGAACCCGCGCGCCTCGTATATCGTCCGCTCGCCGTGGGAAAATGTGGGCGGCACGCTGCCCAATGCCGGGCCGGGCGGCGGGCCATGGTTTTTCGGCGCATATACGCGGGATTTGTTCGATCAGGCAGTGAGCTGGGACGAGCAGATGCCGGTGCCGCGGGGTGGCAGGATGCATGGCAATCCCTTCGGTCCGCCGCAGGAGGGGGCGGAGCGGTATGTGCTTTTCGACGTGCCGCGCGCGCCGACCGGCGTGGTTTCGCTCGGGCAGTTCCAGCATGCGAAGCTCTCGGAACTCGTCTGGCAGCCGACGTATGCGGTGGGAAATTCGCTGGCCGATCCACGGCTCGGGAGCGACGGGCTGGACCGCACCGCGCCGAAGGCATCGAGCGCGAAATCCGCCAAGCTCGGCGGCTTCGACGAGGCGGAAATGGGTTGGGCGGCGGACAACCAGCGCTCGGCCGGCCGCGACGATTGGGCTGCGAACGCCCGCTCGATTCTCGGCGGCGTCCCAAATAAGGACAATCTCGCTTACGACCTCTCCTTCGAGGTGAACCGCACGCTCTGGGACCGCTATTTCCTCTCCACCGGCACCGCGGCGCAAAAGCGGAAATTCCTCGAAAATCCGGCGAAAAATCCGCTCGCCAATGGCCGCTTCGAGCCGATCCCCGGGGCCGACGCCGACGCCCTCGCGGATTTCCATCGCGCCGCCTCGCAGCTCATGCTGGACGGGGCGTTCAACGTGAATTCGACCCGGCCCGAGGCGTGGAAGGCCATGCTTTCGGCCACCCGGATGAGCGGGATGGGCGACGGGACGAATACGCCGTTTCCCCGCGTGCTGGATCCGCCGGGCGGCGCTTGGAAATCCGGAGACGCCACCGATGGCGACGCGGCGTGGGCCGGCTACCGCGAGCTGACGCCGGCGGAAATCGCGCGGCTGGCCGACGCGATCGTGGCGGAAGTGAAGGCGCGCGGGCCGTTCGTATCGCTGGCGGATTTCGTAAACCGGAGGCTCGCAAACGATGAAACCGGTCGCAAAGGCGCGCTCCAGGCGGCGATTGACAAGGCGGGTCTGAATCAGGATTTCATCGCGGATTACCCGCTGGATAACGAGCAATCGCTGCCCGATTACGCCCACCCGGACCACTTGCCGGACGCCACGCGGATCGAGCAAACGCTGAAGCCGGCCTCCGTCGCGTGGGGCGCGCCAGGATTTCTCACGCAGGCGGATGTGCTGCAATCACTCGGCCCGGCGCTCGCCGCGCGGTCGGACACCTTCGTTATCCGCGCATATGGCGATGCGACGGAGTTGGGCGGAAAAATCGTCGCCCGCGCCTGGTGCGAGGCGGTCGTCCACCGCACGCCGGAGCCCCTAACGCCGGAAGATTCCGGCTTGAATTCCAAGCTCGCCGGCGAGCCCGGCGATTTCGGCCGGCGCTTCATCGTCACCTCGTTCCGCTGGCTTTCCCCCGATGAAATCTAAACTCCTCGCCCTGCTTTTCCTCACCGCCGCCGCCTCCGGGCAGGCCCGCCACGCCCGATTTCTAGCCGTGGGCGATGCGCCGCCGTTCCGCCAGGAAATCCGGGATGGCGTGCGCTACGAGGTGGACCCGCCGGATGGCGTGATTCCGCCGCGAGAAATCGTGGTGGCAGGCGCGGAGGTGAAGCTGACGCTCGACCGGATGAGCGGGGAAGCGGAGGTGCCGGCTGGCGAAATCCCGCTGGATTTGAAGAAAAAGGGCGCTGCGGATGACGCCGCTCCTTGGTTGCGGATCGCGCCGCCGGAGAGCGGGGATTTCGTCGCGCTGCTCTGGCGGGACGCGAAATCCAAGTCTTGGGACATAGCCCGCGCGCTGGCGATTCCCGACAATGCCGCTGCCGGCGAGGCGCGGATCGTGAACGTTTCGCCATTCGCGGCGCGGGTGGTGGTCGGCACGGAGAAGCTGGTGCTCGGGGCGGGCAAATCGTTGACGCGCAAGGTGCCGGACGGCGCGGCGCTGCCATTTCAGGTGTTGCTCGAAGACAAATCCGGCCAACTCCGGCGGATGTTCTCCACCGAGCTGACCGGGGGAACCGGCGAGCGGACGCTGGCGATCATTTACCGGGCGGACGGGATTTCGCCCCGCCGCCCGGTGAAAGTCATTGTCCGGCGGGAGACCGCGCCGGTGCCGCCGGATAAGAAGCGCTGATCATTTCTCCAGCCGCTCGACGCCGTACTCGCCGAACGGGACGAGGACGGAACCGCCGGACGCGGGGACGATGCGGTCCACGCCGGGATTCCAAGTTGGGAATTTCCAGCGGGTGACCACGCCATCGGCATCGGCCGCCACAAAAAGGGCGTTCCAGCGGGCGCCGGCCACAAGGCCGTCGATCCAGCGGAGGGAATCCGCGCGCCAGCCGGTATCGAGTGTGTCTTCGAGGGTGAAAGCGCCCGCGGCCGTGAGGCGGTGGCGCTCCACGCCGTCCTTGGTGGCGAGATACAAGCGCCGCCCGCCGGCGGTCACCGCGGCATTGGCCGGGGCGTCCATGCCGGCGACGGCATAGGCATCGAAGCCATCGCACGCGCTGGCTTGGAGCGTGTTGGCATTGTTATCGGCGGATTTCCGGGTCCAGGCGAGGAAGCCGTCGCGGTCGAGCGCGGTCACCCCGAAAAGTTCGCCGGGCAGGTCGATGGCGGGCCGGACGGTGGGCGAACCGGCGGCATCGACGGCGAGGACGCGGACGGATTGCGTGGATTCCAGACCGCCGCCGCTGACGGTTGTGCCGATCGCGATCAACCCGTCGGCGGCCTCAGCGGTGCCGGTGAATCCGGTGCCATCCGCGCCGAGCGAAACATTGTCGCCGACTTGGGGACGGGCCGGATCGGCGATGTCGAACAAGACGAGCTGGGGGGCTTTTTTCGAATTTTCTCCCTGCCATGGGTAGCGGATGGACACGGATTTCCCGACCGGAAGCACGTCGTCGAACGGCCAGAACGACCAACCGAATTCCACGATGGTGGCCGGGCGGTTCGGCTGGGGCCAAAGCAGCCGGTCGAGCGAAATGTGGCCGCCTGCCGGGATTGTCGTGCCGGTCCGCCCGAGGAACGTCAGCGCGGGCAGTGCCGAGGCATCGTAAAGATCGAGCGTGAGGCGGTTGGTGCCCTCATTTCCCGATCCGGCGGTCGCGCCGCCGCGTAAGAAAATGATCGAGGACGGGGCGGATTCGCGGAGGATGGCAAGTGTGCCGCTTTGGAGGCCGGCCGCGCGGACGACGCCTTTGCCGAGGTCGATTTCCGCCAGGATTTGCTCGGTCGCACCGGCGGGGGAGACCCGGACCGTGGCGCGGCCGCTGCCGCCATCCTCGATTTGCAGCAAGTGATTTCCCGCCTCCAGCACGCGATCCACCGGCCACGAGAGCGAGACTTCGGCGAGCAGGGCGGGGGCGCTGCGGTCGGTGACGTCGGCGGTGACGAGCACGCGTTGGGAAATCGAGACGACCGAGTTGCCGGAAAGGTCGGCGCGGCGGGCGTCGAACTCGTGGGGAATCGTCCCGCGCAGGCGTAAATCGCGGGCGGCGACGTCCACGTCGAGCAGGCGGACGACCGAGGAATTGGTGCCGGATTTCTCGTCGTAGGTGGAGAGGGGAATCATTGCCAGGCCGGCGTCCGGGAGCAGCTTGAGCGCCTTTTCGTCCCAGAGTGCCTCGCTGTAAGTGCCTGCGGCTCCGAGAGCGACGCGGCGGAGGAGCTTCGGCGCGGCGGGATTGGCGACATCGAACAGCGAGGCGACCGGGGCGTTCGCTTCCCAGCCGATCGCGAACAACAGATCGCCCAACGGTTCGAGGTGCGTGGACCAGCCATCGACCTCGATTTTACCGGCGATTTCCGGCTTGGCCGGGTCTGACAGGTCCACCACGAAGAGCGGATCCTTCTGCCGGTAGGTGACGATGTAGGCCTTGTCCCCGGCGAATCGGGTGGCGAACAAGCTTTCGCCATCGGCCAGCTTCAGGCGGCCTAGGCGGGATTCGAAAAGCGCGATGTGGACGACATCCGGCGACCAGGCGCGGAAATTCTCGAGGATGGCGACCGGCGCCCATTCGTTGGCCTTGGTGGATTTCTCGGAAATGGTGGTGAGCACGTTGCCGGCCCACTGCATGGCGGATTTGTCCCCCACGGAACCCGCCGTGCGGAAAGCCGGCGCCATGCGGACGAGGCCGGCGGGGCGCAGAGCGAAGACGGAAACCTCCGAAACGCTCCAGCGGTCGGCGGGATGGACGGCCACGGCGAGCCAGTCGGCACCGGCGGAAATGACCGGGCTGTCGCCCTCGAGAAGCGTCTCGCCAGCGGCTTGCGGGGCGGTGCTTTCCGAGACGCGCCACTCGCTCAGGCGGGTGGTGGCGGTCCAGTTCGCGGTTTCATCGGCAGGCTGATGCCATTCGGAAGTCGCGAGAATCAGGCGGTCGCCGACGATCCGGCTGTCAGCCAGATAGCCCGCCACGCGCTGGTCGCTGGTGACGGTGGCGCTGCCGCCGGAGACGCGGATCGTGCGGATGCCGGTCCAATCGCCGGATTTCCCGGACCAGCCTTGGGTCAGGAGGACGAGCGTGCGGTCCGGGCCGGATCCGGGCAGCTGATAGAGATCCTGGCCGGTGGCGGGCATGCGCAGCGAGGCGGTGATGCGCGGGTCGGCGGGGTTGGAAATGTCCAGCACCTGGAGGCCGCGGGACTGATTGAAAAAATAGACGGTGCTGCCATCGACCTTCCAAATGTCCGCCTCGACCGGGTCGCTCTGGTCGGCGGCGAAGCCGGATCCGTCGATGCGGTTGGCGCGGAGTTTGCCGGGCTTGGCGGATTTCACCGCGCCGAAGCGGTTCTCGCCGCGGTAGAAGCTGGCGGGGAATTTGGCGCGTGAGGGAGCGGGTTTCCCCAAAATCCCGATTGCCCGCCAGCGCGTGGCGGCATCTCCTGCAGGTAGATCCAAGCGCATTTTGCCGGCCACGGCCTTGCGCACCGCCACTCGGGTCCAGCCGCCCTTGCCGCGGGATTTCTGGAGAATCACGCTCGCCAGCCCTTCCGGCACCTCGATCCGGACGCTGGATCGGTCCGCTGAAACGGCGATTTCCAAGGCCTTTCTGCCGCCTCCCGGTTGTGGGGCGGCGGTGGCGAAAAGGGTGCTGGCGAGAAGCAGCAGACCGAGGCGGAGGGAGGATTTCATGGTGTGGCGGATGATGATCACGGACCTATCCGCTGTCAGGGCGCGCGCCGGACCATGCATTCGGAAAAATCCTTCTCCGGTTTGACAGGGCATGGCCTCCCGATAAGTCTCCGCGCCGTGATCACCGATTTGAAACGCACTCCGCTCGAAGCTTCCCACGAGGCGCTCGGCGCGAGAATGGTGCCCTTCGCCGGGTGGAACATGCCGGTGCAGTATAACTCGATCATCGACGAGCACACCGCTGTCCGCACGGGATGCGGGATTTTCGACATTTCCCACATGGGGCAGTTCAGCGTGACCGGCGCGGGCGCAGAGGCGTGGCTGAACGGCCTGCTGACGAACGATATTTCCAAGCTGAAACCCGGCGAGGGCCAATACACACTGATGCTCAACGAGGACGGCGGTGTCATCGACGACCTCATCGCCTACCGCACCGGCCCGGACGACTATTTCCTGGTCGTGAATGCGTCGATGATCGAGGAGGATTTCGCCTGGATGTCCGGGCGGCTCGCCGACGGTGTGGACCTCCGCGACGAGAGCGGGGAATGGGCCGGGCTGGCCGTGCAAGGGCCGCGCGCGGCGGAGGTTTTCCACGCCGTCCTGCCCGAGCGCGTGCTGCCGGAGCGCAACGGAATCCTGATCACCCCCAAGGGAAATGCCATCTGCCGGACCGGCTACACCGGCGAGGACGGCTTCGAATTTTTCTGCCCCGTCGCCCAAGCGGTCCGCTATTGGGACCGGTTTCTCCTCGCCGGCGCGAAACCCTGTGGTCTCGGCGCGCGCGACACGCTGCGCCTGGAGATGGGCTACCCGTTGAACGGCAACGACCTCTCGCCAGAGCGCACGCCGATCGAGGCGGGCCTCGGATTTTTCTGCGATATGGAAAAAGGCGATTTCACCGGCCGCGACATGCTCGCGCGCCAGAAATCGCTGGGCCTCGAATCCAAGCTCACCGCCATCCGCTACCTCGAAAAAGGCGCGCCGCCCCGCGCGCACTATCCGGTGCTTGACGAAGCTGGCGAACAGATCGGCGAGCTGGCCAGCGGCGCGCTTTCTCCCACGCTTATGACCGGCATCGGCATGGCATATTTGCCCGTTGCCCTCACGAAGCCCGGCACCCGCGTGGCCATCGAAATCCGCGGCCGCCGAGTCTCCGCCGAGGTCGTGAAAAAGCCTTTCTACAAGCCCGCCCGCTAACTCTCCCTCTTCCGACACTTCCCAATGAAAATCCCGTCCGATCTCCGCTACGCCGCCTCCCACGAATGGGTCCGCCTTGAGGGCGATACCGCCACCGTGGGCATTTCCGACCACGCTCAGGAAGAACTAACCGACGTCGTTTTCGTCGAGCTGCCACCGATTGGGAAATCCGTGGACGCCGGCGATCCGGCGGCCGTCGTCGAGTCCGTCAAAGCAGCCAGTGACATCTACGCCCCACTCGGCGGCGAAATCGTGGAGGTGAATCCCGAAGTCGAGGCCGACCCGTCGCTCGTGAACACCGACCCATATGGCAAAGGCTGGATTTTCAAGCTCCGCGTGAAGGATCCCGCCTCGATTTCCACGCTCATGGACGCCGCCGGCTACGAGGCGCACATCCATTGAGAAGTCACTTCCCGCGCAGCAGTCCCCGGCTGTGCCAGACGTAGTTCCAGCCGGAAATGACGGTGAGCGCGACCGCGCCCCAGAGGAATACCGGTTGGAGCCAGCCGCCGTCGCTGTAGGGCCGCGCGAGATGCTTGAGCGGCTCGACCACGGGCAGGAATTTTTGCGCTTTCACACCGGTCAGCCAGACCAGGCCGGTGATGAGATAGGCGAGCTGGAAGCCGGTTTTCCATTTCCCAAGCCGGTCCGCCGCGATCACATGGCCGGCCTCGATCGCGATTTGCCGCAAGCCGGTGACGAGGAATTCGCGGCCAATGATCAGCGCCGTGACCCACACCGGGCAGAGGCCTTTTTCCGTGAAAAACACGAAGGCCGCGCTGACCAGCACCTTGTCCGCCAGCGGGTCCATCAGCTTGCCCAGCGGCGTGACCAAGCCCATTTTCCGGGCCAGCCAGCCGTCCACGAAATCGCTGATTGCAGCGATTACGAAAAACGCCAGCCCCGCGCCGTAGCCGGGCAGCGTCGGCTGGGAAACGGCTGCCACAAATGCCGCCGTCAGGATCAGCCGCGAGAAGGTGATCGCATTCGGTAAGTTCACGCGCCGATTGTGGGGAGCGGGTTCCGGTCTTGCAACAAGGGGTTGCGCCATTCCGCCCTGGCCGCTACGTCGGGCGCGCCCTAGCGAAGGGCACTTCATTATGAGCAACAGCGATTTCGGACTCATTGGTCTGGCCGTCATGGGTCAGAATCTCGTTCTCAACGTGGAATCCCGCGGGTTCCAGGTCTCGGTTTACAACCGCACCACCTCGGTGATGCAGGAGTTTGTCGCGGAGCATCCCGACAAGAAAATCGTCGGCGAGGAGACGCTCGAGGGCTTCGTCAAGTCGCTCTCCAGCCCGCGGAAAATCATGATCATGGTCAAGGCCGGTCCGCCGGTGGACATGGTCATCGAGTCGCTAATACCCTTGCTGGATAAGGACGACATCATCATCGACGGCGGAAATTCGCTCTACACGGACACCGAGCGCCGCGACGCGTATCTCTCGGAAAAGGGCCTGCGCTTCATCGGCGCGGGTGTCTCCGGTGGTGAGGAAGGCGCGCGCAAAGGCCCGTCCATCATGCCCGGCGGCCCGGCATCCACGTGGGACGTCATGAAGCCGATTTTCGAATCCATCGCCGCCAAAGTGGATGGTGAGCCGTGCGTCACCCACATCGGTCCCGGCGGCGCAGGTCACTATGTGAAGATGATTCACAACGGCATCGAATACGGCGACATGCAGCTCATTTGCGAAGCCTATAACATCTTCAAAGCCGCCGGTTTCACCCCTGACGAACTCGCCGGAGTGTTCACGAAATGGAACGAGGGCGACCTCGAATCCTACCTCATCCAGATCACTTCGAAAATCTTCGAACAGAAGGATCCCGAGACTGGCAAGCCCATCGTCGATGTCATCCTCGACACCGCCGGTCAGAAAGGCACAGGGAAATGGACAATCCTCAATGCGGTCGAAAACGCCGTCGTCATTTCCACCATCAACGCCGCTGTCGAAGCACGCATCCTCTCCTCCATGAAGGACAAACGCGTCGCCGCCAGCAAGGTCCTCGAAGGCCCGAAAGCCGGCATTTCCAAGGAAAAGCAGGAACTTGTCGCCAAGGTCCACGACGCGCTTTTCGCTTCAAAAATCATTTCCTACGCCCAGGGACTCGACCTCATCTCCACCATGGGCGCTGAGAAAAACTGGGGTCTCGACCTCGGGAAAATCGCCGCTATCTGGCGCGGCGGGTGCATCATCCGCGCCCGATTCCTCAACGACATCACCGCCGCCTACCGGGAAAATCCAGAGCTTGGCAATCTGATGCTCGCCCCGTTCTTCACCAAACTGCTCAACGGCTTCCAGCAGAATTGGCGCGAAACCGTCAGCCTTGCCTCCCTCGCCGGCATCCCGGTTCCTGCGTTTGGCGCCAGCCTCGCCTACTACGATAGCTATCGTAGTGCCGTCCTCCCCGCCAACCTCCTCCAGGCCCAGCGGGATTTCTTCGGCGCGCACACCTACGAGCGCACCGACAAGCCCCGCGGCGAGATGTTCCACACCGAGTGGCCCGAGGTCATCGGCTGATCCGTGGCGGCGGATTGCATCCGCCAAGTCCCTCTCCAACTCAAGGCGGCCTCTCCAATCGGAGTCCGCCTTGTTTCGCGACCTGCCCCTGGCCGAATTTCAAGGTGTCCGGAGCGGAATTTTAATAAATCGGCAGGTCGGCAAGATCGATGCGCATCGCCAAAAGGACGCACGAGAACGCGCCGAGATGACGGGAAATCTCCCGAGCTAGCGCGCCGACATGGCGCGGGGCGAACATGGTCAGATGCCTGCCTTGGACCCGGACGATGTCCATGGACCCGACCAGCGGGCGCCAGCCGTAGTCGTCCGGGATGTCGAACTTGTCGTTGGTCGCCTGCGACTTGAAGAGGGTGATGTGGCAAGCCAGCGGCCCGGGCTGATAGGCCATCATGGATTCCCAATGCGCCTCGCGGACTTGCAGCATGCGGATGTCGCTGTGCGGCTCGGTCGCGCCGGCATTGCGTGCGGCATGGCTTTCCTTTTTCACCCGGAGATGGGTGGAAATCCCCTCTCGCGTCCGCGTCACCAACTGGCCGATCCGTCCGATCCAGCTCAGTTGATTCTGCGAATCCCAGAAGACCTCCGCGCGCTCCATGAGTGAATATTCCCGCATCGGCGCGGCGGGATTGATGGTGTCGAAGAGGCCGGCGAAGGCGACCGTCTCGCCTGCAGCGATGAGCTGGCGGGCGATTTCATAGACCAGCAGGCCGCCGTAGGAATAGCCGGCGAGGTGAAACGGGCCGTGCGGCTGGACCTCGCGCAGGGCCAGCACGTAGGAAGCCGCAGTTTCCTCGACGGGAACCGGCAGGACTTTGTCCTCGGCCGCCAGTGCCGGTGCCTCGATGGCCAGCAGCGGCCGCCCGGCGGGCAGGTGATGCGCCAAGTCCTGATAGAAAAACACGCCGCCGTCGCCGCCGTGAATGCAGAAAAGCGGTGGCTCGCCGCCTTCCGAGCGGATAGGGGTGACGACCGGCACCGAGGTGTCCGCCGAGCGCCGCCCGTCGATGATGGCGCCGAGCAGCCGCGGCGTCGGCGACTGCATCAGCATCGCCATGGGAATGCGGATTTTCCATTGGCGGGCGATCCGAGCGAAAACTTGAAGCGCGGCGAGCGAATGTCCGCCGAGCTCGAAAAACGATTCGTCCCGCCCGATTTTCGCCACGCCCAGCAGCGCGGACCAGACCTCGGCGAGCCATTTTTCCGTGGCAGTGGCGGGCGGATCGGAGGAGGCGTGCGCGCTGGAGGTGAGCGCCGGTTCCGGGAGCGCCCGGCGGTCGAGCTTGCCGCGTTCGGTGAGTTGGAAAGTCGCCACCGCGGCCCAGCGGGTGGGGACGGACGCCGCCGGAAGATGGATTGCAGAGTGAGCCGCTAGCTGCCCCGGCCAGCCGTCGGCGGGCGATTTTTCCCAGCGAATCCACGCCGCCAGCAGGGGCGAACCGCCGTGGCCCGGCACCGGTCCGGCGTGCGCCGCGGCCACGCCCGGGAAGCTTTCCAGGACGCGGATCACTTCGTTCGGCTCAATGCGGTTGCCGCGGATTTTCAGTTGATCGTCTTGTCGGCCGAGAAATCGCAGATCGCCGGCGGCATCCCGGAAAACGCGGTCGCCGGTGCGATACCAGCGCCGTCCGTCGAAGTCGTGAAATGCCAGCGCCGTGAGATCCTGCCGTTTCCAATAGCCAGCGCCCACGCAAATCCCGCCGAGCCACAACTCGCCCGCGGCTCCCGGTGGCAGCGGGCGCCCCGCGGCATCCGCGACGCGGGCATGGACACCGGGAAGTGGGCGGCCGATCGCCGGGTCGCCCGGCTCGTCCCAATCGCCCCGGATGAGTTCCGCGGTGCCGACGATGGAGGCTTCGGTCGGGCCGTAGGTGTTGATGAGCAGGTGCTTCCGCCCGCCGGACGCGAACCATTGCTGCACCGCGGCAGCGGCAGCTCGTTCGCCGCCGATGATGATGGTGCGGACATTGGCCGGGACGGTTGCCTTTTCGGAAATCATCCACGAGCACCACGCCGCCCAATGCGCGGTCGAGAGATCGAGAACCGTGATGCCGTTTTCGCCGATGAAACGGTGGAAAATATCGAGGTCCGAGGCCAGTTCCTCCGGCCGCGGGACCAGCGTCGCGCCGCTAAGAAGCGTGGCGAGCAGCTCTTCCAGGGAGGCGTCGAAGCCGGGCGATGCAAACTGCAAAACGCGGTCGCCGGGGCCGATCTCTGCCAAGCCGGCCATGCCGACGGCCTCGTTGGTCACGCCGCGGTGGACCATCATCACGCCCTTCGGCTGGCCGGTGGAGCCGGAGGTGTAGAGGATGGAAAGCGTGGCCGTCGGGTCGTCCGGCAGTGGTGCGTGGCAGGATTCGCCGGTCCCGCCATCGACTTGCAGGCAGGTCAGCGAAAATGGCGCGCAGGCGTCGGGCTGGTCGGTGAGAATGGTTTCCGGTCCGGCATCCGCGAGTATCGCCCGCAGGCGTTTTTCCGGCAGGCCGGGGTCCAGCGGGACATTGATCGCGCCCAGCCGCGCCAGTGCCAGAAGGACGACTGCGAGGTATTTGCGATCGCACAAAAGCGTTGCCACCGGCTGGCCCGCCAGCACTCCGGCCGCCGCCCCGCGCGCCGCGAGGTGCTCGACCTGCGCGGAAAGTTCCGCATAGCTCGTCTCGCCAGCGGGTGTCCACAGCGCCGGCTTCCCGGCGAATTTCTCCGCCGCCTCGCGCCACGCTTGGGCGAGATGCCGTTGTTCGGCCGGGCCGGATACCGACTCCGAGGATTCCCGCCGCATTTCCTCCCGGAGCGCGGTTAGCTCGGCGGCGTCGGTGGAAATTTGCTTGGCCAGCGCGGTCGCGATGGCTGCCCAGTGATCCAGCAGAGATGCCGCAGCTTGGCGGCCGTAAAGCGTGCCGTCGCTTTCCACTTCGAGCCGCAATTCCGGGCGAATCCAAGCGCTGGCGAGCAGTGATTCACCGGAAGACTCGTGCAAGTTGACAGCCTTGATCGCGCCCGAACCGCCGGTCATGTGCTGAAGCGTGCCGCGCTCGACCATCACGACGCCGCCGGGCCACGGACCGCCGGTTTCCTGGAAAATCCTGGCGGAAAGCTCTTCGGGCGGGACCTTTTCGACCCGCCTCAGGTCCAGCAGGTGCCGCCGGAATTCCTGCAAAACCGGCGCGACCGGCCCGGCCTGCGCGCGGGAAATGACCAGCGGCACCGTCGTCATGGTGAATCCCGCGCAACCGTCCTGCCGCGCGCCCGCCCGCACTTGGCCGATCACGACGGCTGGCGCGCCGGCCGCGGTGGCAACCGCCTGACCCCACGCCCACGTCAGCAATGACGGCGCGGTGACTTCCAACGCGGCAGCCGCGGCTTCGAGATTTTCCGCCATTTCCCGGCCGAGGCTGCGGTGAATGCGGACCGGACCGGATTTCTCATCGGCGGGGAATTCTGCCGAATGGGCATCGAGCTCGGAAAAAGCCTGCCGGTGGAATTCCTCCGCAGCGGCGATTTCCGCAGGCTCTGGCGGCTCGGAAATGGCCAACGACAGCGGTCCCGGCTCGTCGCCCGCGAGGCGCACTTGGAAGGCGTGAAGGATTGCGGCGATCGACCGCCCGTCGAGGAGAGCGTGGTGAAATGTCCAGACGAGCTTCCGCGCGTCCGGCCATAATTTCGCGCGCCACGGCGGCCCGCCATCCAGTGGCAGCGGCTGGGCGCGGTCCGCGGCCAGCCAGTCTTCCCAACACGCGGGAATTTCCGCGATCTCCTGCAGAGCTGGCGCAACAGCCAGCGGGGCCATCCCGATCGGTTGACCGTCTTCAAAGACAAATCCGGTCCGCAGCGCCTCGGTCTGCGAGACGGTGTCTTGCCACGCGGAAATGATCTGCCCGGCCGGAAGTTCCGCGGCCAGTTGGATTTCGACCTGCTCGATGTTCGAGCCGTTCGCCGTCTCTAGCGCGATCCGCAACATGCCAGCCTGGAGGGCAGTGAGATTCGGTTCAATCATGGGTCGAGGAGGAGCGTGAAATCGGGATCAGCGAACGGATCCGGGGATTTTCCGAGTTGAGGATTTTTTCGGCCAGTGCGGACAGGACGGGGATTTTCGGGAGGATGACGAGGTCGTAAAGCAGGCGGTTTTGCATCGCCCAGTTCCGGTGCCAAGCGCAGTCCGCGACACAGTTGATCTCGTCCACATCGCCGGCTTCGATGGCGTGCTGGACGGTTTTTTCGATAAGGAGATTCCCCGGCGAGCAGGCGGAATACGCCTCGTCGTAAGCGATTTTCAGCAGGAAAAGCGTCCGCCGGATGCGCACGGCGTAATGCGCGCCCACCGTCTCGCCGGCCGATTCGAGGAAATTCCACTCCATCCAGCCCTGTTCGTGGAAGCGCTCCGCGGCGAGCGCGAACAGCCGGGAAACGCCGGCCGCCGCCTTGACCGACGAGCCGCCCTCGCCTTTCCATCCCTTGTCCTCGACCTCCTCGAAGCGCCGCATGTTCTCCGCCGGCGGGCGCGCGGCCTCGCGGCAGAGAAATGCGATTTCCGGCGATTCCTCGAGCTTCTTCGCACCGCGCTTGAGCTGGCGGCGGAAATTCGACGATAGCCCGGCGTGATAGGCCGCAAAATCGGCGGGGACCGGGATGTAGTTCTCGCTGGCGGAAACTTTTTTCACCGCCCGCAGTCGGGATTTCCCGCCCGCCAGGTAAACCATGGACGGCGAAATTTCCGGCACCTCGCGGATGCGGATGAGCGGCCACGCCCGCGGGATCCGCGCGAGGTAATCGACGAAAATTTCCAGGATTTCCTCGTGCCCGTCGAGCGTCAGGCAGTCCACGGCGCTGGTGTGCAGGGCGTCGTATGGCACTTTCAGATACAGCAGGGAAAATCCGAGCGCGGCGACGGCGCGGGAGGCGATCAGCGGCAAAACGCCTACCAGATTTTCGCCCTCGTAGGCGAACAGGCACAGCCACGTCTCCGGCGGCTCGACCTGCGTTTCGAAAAACGCGCTGACGTGCGGGTACGAAAGCATCGGCGAAGCGGCGGGAGATTGCAGGAGCAGCTCCGCCCACGCCGCGGCATGCCCGGCGAGGTCCGCGGCGTCGCGCACATCGACAATCCGCAGCCCGGCCGGCGGCTGGAATTTCCAAGGTGCGGGAATGAGGGGACGAGGCATCAGCGGATGAGGGATTTCACCCGGGTAAGGGCGGTTTCGGGCACCAGATCGAGCATCCCGGTTGCCTTCAAGGCATTGAGCAGGCGGCGCTTGCGGCTCAGGCGTTCCGGCGGATTGATCGGCTCAGAGAGGACGTCCGGCCACAGCGCCTGGATCAGCCCGGCGAAGAGCTTGAAATCCGGCGGCTGCCGCCATTCTGCAGGCAATGCCAGCATCGTGGCGAGCAGTCGGCGGTTGTTGAGCGGCGAAAAGCTCTCCTGCACCATGTCATATTCGGCGCGGACTTTCGCCTGCCAGCGGCCGGCCATTTGCTCCCAGCAGAAAAGATCCGTCAGCGCGAATGGCGGATCGCCGGCATTTTCCAGCCATCTGCCGAACGCCGCCACCGCGAACGGATGGCTGCCAATTCCGGCGATTTCCGCCAATTCCACAGCCGTGACCGGCGATTCGGCGGGGCGCGTCCGGAAGAAAAAGCTCTTCACCACCTCCGCCACGTCGCCGGTGACACACACGCGGTCCGGCGGGTAGCTGGCATGCAGCGCTTGGATATCGCCGCAGTAAGCGGTGTTCGCGGAGACGTTGTTGCGGCGGAAAATGTCGCGGAAATCGGCGTCGATCGTCTTCGGGTAGGTGAGGACGTGATGCGGGATGCCGAGTTTCCCGAGCAGCGCGGCGGGAATCGCCACGTCGCGCGAGCCGGCCGGCAGGTTCGGATAAACGAGCGTGAAGGCGTAAAGATCCGGTGCCTCGTCGCGGCAGAGCGCGAGCATCAGCCGGCTGTCCCAACCGGCGGTCATCGGCACAGCAAGCGAAAATCGCCGCCGCGCGCTGTCGATCTGGCCGCGCAGCAGTCGCAGGCACTCGGCCAGAGCGACTTCCGCAGCGACCGGCTCCAGCGGCCCGACCGGCCAGAAACGCCGGACTGCACCTGTGTCGAGCGCGAGCCAATGGTTTGGCAGCAGCGCGGAAACGCCGTGGAAAAGCGAGGAATTGCCCGGCATCCAGTAGATTTCATAGTCATCCGTCCGACGCGAGCGGATGAAATCGACCGCCGCCCGGTCCATTTCCAGCCCGAGCTTCTCCGCGAGGATTCCCACCTCCGAGGCGCATACGAAATCCGCGCCGTGGCGGGTGAAATAGAGCTGGCGCTGTCCGCCCGCGTCCTGGACGACGCCGGTTTTCGCGCCGTCGTGAATGACGAGCACCCAGCGCCCGCCGAGCGGTTCGAGCGCCGGCAGGATTTCCTCGACCGAGCCGCCGCTGGCGAGCAGACGGCGCAGGATGTCCTCATTACCGGCGGCGGGATCGTCGGGATCGAGGACAAAGCCGAGCAATGTGAGCGACTTGCCGGCGATTTCCACCTGCGTGAGTTCCAGATCCGGATGAGCGCTGACGTGAAATCCGCCACCTACACGAAGCTGCCGGCCGCCGGGCACGACGTGCGCCGGATCGGTGGAAATGAGGAATTGGCGGCGGTAAAGCAGCCCGCCGGGAATGTCACTTGAGGGGGAATCCATGGCTCAAGTGGTTGCGTCCCGAAACCGGGCGCGGTGGTAAGTGACCCATTGCAGGCCGGTGTGGCAGAACAGTTCCAGATGGCGCGCTGTGAAGGTCAGATCCGCTTTCCGTTGGCGGAAATCCTGCCGGATTTCCCCGAACTCCCGCGGCCGGTAGCCGTAGGCCAGCGTGACGTGGAAATGAAATCCAGCGCCCTCGACCGGCAGTGCCTCGATGCCGTGATTTTCCCTGAGCTCAGCCAACACGCACTGCCGCAGTGCCTCCAACTTCGGCTCCGGAACGGTGTCCAGAAAAAGGATTCCCTCATCGAAAAACCCATAGTCCCGCAGCCGGATCTCGAACGGCTCGGTCCCGCCCGCCAGCCGGTCCACGGATTGCGCGATTGGCTCCGGATCAGCCACCGCGAAACCCATTTTCAGCGAAAGATGCGGCACCGAATCCAACCCCGGATTCCGCCCGTATTTCCGCAGCAAATCCAATTTCACCCGCGTCGCGAACTCGGATGCCGCGTCGTCCAGCGGAATGACCACGGCAAGCGGCAGCGTAGCAAGCGGCCCGCCGGACAGCCTGCTTCGCACGCAGTCGGTGATTCGCCGGAAATTCATCTGAGCGGGAAATATGCTACTCGGACACCGGCGGGAATTGCCGCGCGTGATCCGATCAAGACCATCTCATAAAGATCCGCCGCCTCCCCCTTCAAGGCTAATCACACTACCTACGCGATGACGTGACACCGGGTCGGGAAGACGGTCCGCTTCCGGCAAGTGCCCGGCACGGGTTTCCGTTGGATTGCTTCCCGTCTTATCACCCGCGGGGGACGCCTCAGATCTTCATCGCTTGGAAGCCGCCATCGACGACCATTTCAATCCCTGTGATGAACGATCCCGCGTTTGGCGCGGCAAGCAGCAGAGTGGCGCCGATGAGTTCCTCGGCGTTGCCGAACCGGGATGCCGGCGTCTGGCGGAGAATGTCGAGCACGCGCGATTCGTCGAGCACCTTGCGGTTCTGCTCGGCGGGGAAAAACCCGGGAACGAGCGTGTTCACGCGGATGTCCTTGTCGGCCCATTCGCGGGCCAGATTTTTGGTGAGATTATGCACCGCGGCCTTGGAAGCGGAATAGGTGAAGACGCGGGAAAGCGGGGTGAGGCCGGAAATCGAGCCAAGATTGATGATCGAGGCCGGGCGGCCCTCGTCCACGAAATACTGGCCGAAGACCTGGCAGGCGCGGAACACGGCGGAGAGGTTGGTATCGATGATTTTCTGATACTCCTCTTCGGTGATTTCGAGAAATGGGGTGGGGGAGTTGATGCCGGCGCCGTTGATGAGGATGTCCACCTGTCCGGAGCGCTCGAGCACGGTGTCCAGCAGCGCGTGGAGCGATTCCCGGGAGGTGACATCGACGGGAACGAAGTAGCCTTTGCCGCCATGGGACTCGATTTCCGCCAGCCGCCGCTCGGCCTTTTCCTGGATGCGCCCGCCGAGAACGACTTCCGCTCCGGCGCGCGCCAGGCCGACGCCGATCGTGCCGCAAAGCTCGCCGGTTCCGCCGATGATCACGGCTGTTTTTCCCGTTAAATCGAAGAGCTCCTTGAGGTAGGCTGAGGTCTGCATGGGCGGACTCTGCGGGACGCGGCGAGCGCCTGCCAAGCACGGATTGCGGGCGGCCGGATCACGATTTCCTCACATCCACCCATTGTTTTGTCCGGGCGGACTCGAGCACGGCGTCGCAGACGAATTGCGTCAAGAGGGCGTCGTGGAAATCGGGATAGCGCTTCTCGGCGGAGGGATCGTCGAGCGATTTGAAGAACTCGGCGAGCTCGTGGATGAAGGAGTGTTCGTAGCCGAGACCAAGGCCGGGCACCCACCAGTTGCCGACGTAGGGATGGTCTCCATCGGTGACGTGGATGCTGGACCAGCCGCGGCGGTCGCCCGGGACACCGTGGTCGAAATAGGAGAGGCGGTTGAGGTCGTGGAGGTCCCACGCGAGCGATTTGTTCTCGCCATTGATCTCGAAGGTATTGAGCGCCTTGTGGCCGCGGGCGTAGCGCGTGGATTCAAAAATCGCGAGCGATCCGTTCTCGAAGCGGGCAAGGAACGCGCAGGCGTCGTCGATGGTGACGGGCTGCTTTTCGCCTGTGCCGGTGTGGACCCGCTCCTTGATGAAGGTCTCGGTCATGGCGCTGACGGAGACGATTTCGCCGTTGATCCAACGCGCTGTGTCGATGCAGTGGGCCAGCAGATCGCCGGTCACGCCGGATCCCGCGGCAGCCGCGTCGAGCCGCCAGAGTCCGGCGCCGCCTTGGGGGAGGTCTTCGGAAATTGTCCAGTCTTGGAGGAAATTGGCGCGGTAGTGGAAGACCCGCCCGAGTTCCCCGGCATCGACGATGTTTTTCGCCAGCGTGACGGCGGGAAGAAAGCGGTAGTTATACCAGACAAGGTTGGGCAATCCGGATTTCTCAACGGCCTCGACCATTTTCGCGCCCTGCTCGCCATTCAGCGCCAGTGGCTTTTCGCAAAGGATCATTTTGCCGTTCGCGATGCACGCCAGCGCGATCTCGGCGTGGGAATCGTTGGGCGTACAGATGTCGACGGCGTCGATGTCGTCGCGCTTCACGAGTTGGCGCCAATCGGTTTCGTGCGAGGCGTAGCCCCACCTCTCAGCAAAAACTTTCACCTTTTCCTCGTCCCGTCCGCAGACCGCTTGGCGGATCGGCACGTGCTCGGTATCAAAGAAATGCGCAAGTTGGGAGTAGGCGTTCGAATGGGTCCGGCCCATGAAGCCGTAGCCGATGAGTCCGATGCGGATGGGTTTTTTCATAGGTACTTGGTGGTTTTGGAAAAAAGTGCTTGAATGCGTGAATCGGAAAGCGCATCAAATGATGCATGAGAACGACGGTAACTCTGGATGACGATTTGATCGCGGACGCCGCGACTTACACCTACATTTCCGACAAGTCCAAGCTGATCAACCTCGCGCTGGAGGAGTTCGTCCGGCGTCATGCAGCCAAGAGGCTGGCAGCGCTCGGTGGCTCCATGCCGGATCTGGTTGTGCCGGCCCGCAATTCCTCGCGCTTGGCAGATGACGATTCTCCGTCCAAGGAAGCGGCCCGGGCGTTGGGCGCACTCGGCGGCACCATGCCGGGTCTGGATCTTCCGGAACGGCGCAGGCCGGAATATCCGCCGGAGACGGTTGCCTTCTCGAAGGTGGCTGAAGACGCGGTGGAATACAAAGCGGGCAATCCGAACTCCGGCACACCATGAGACCGATCGTGGTGGACACGAATGTCTGGGTGCTTCACTGGCGGACTCCCAACCGGCTGCTTGTTGATATGGTAGAGGACGGCGAAGTCTGGACCCATCCGATCGTAATCGGGGAGCTGGCGATGGGGAGCCTGCGCAACCGCGAAAGCACCCTATGGGATTTGACACGCCTCGGTCGGCCGCCGCTGGCAACCGATGCGGAAACCCGCCAGATGGTCGAGGGGCGCCGGCTTTACGGGCGGGGAATCGGCTGGAGCGATGCGAAGATCCTGGCATCCGTAATGATCGGTAATTGTTGGTTATGGACGAACGACAAACGCTTGGATGATATCGCCGCGGAAATGAACGTGGCTTGGCGCGGCTAGATCGCGCCGTCCACTTCGATCATGGCCTGCAGAATGTTGTTCCAGGTCTGCGGTTTTTCCAACGTTTCGTTGGCGAACATGCAACCATCCCAACAGATGTGCCGGATGCCGCGATCGGCGGAATCCTTCAGCCAGTAAGTGGCGGCTTGGGCGATATCAAGTTTGCCGTTTGGATCGTCGGCGAGGCAGTGGCGCCCGGTCTTGTCGTGGGAACCGGTGCCATGGACGCTGCCATCGTTCTGCGCAACGTGAAAGTCGATGGTCCACGGGCGCAGCGCATCCGTCATGATTTTATATGCCTTCCAGAACTGCTCTTCATCGTAACCTTCCTGAAGCAGAGTAGATTCGGGCGCGTTGTAACCCAGAAGATAGAGATATGTGTGTGCGAGATCGGCCTGAAATCCGACGGTTTCCGGTAGAGCGACTTCCTCGAGCAGATCCAGGATCGCCTTCCACGAATGCATGGCTCCCCAGCAAATCTCACCCTCCGCGGCGAGGCGTTCGCCGTGTTGGGCGGCGATCTTTCCGGCCTCACGGAAGGTGTTGGCAACTTGGGTGGTGTTGTCCGTGGGATTTTTCGCCCATTCGGCCACGGGAGTTGCGGAGTCGATTCGGATTACTCCATATTCACGGACGCCATGGTCGTTAAAGACACTCGCGATGCGGCAGGCCTTTTCCACCGCCAGCAGGAATTTGCTCCGCGCTTCGGCGTCGCCCATGGCGGAATCTCCGACCGTTCCGGGCCAGATCGGAGCAACCAGCGAACCCACTTTCAAGTTATGGGAAGCGATCTTGTCGGCGGTGCGTTTCAATTCGTCATCAGTGGCATCGGGGTCGATGTGCGGGTGGAAAAGGAACAGATCCACCCCATCGAACTTCCGTCCGCCGACCTCGGCAGCGGCGGTTAGTTCCAACATGTGATCGAGGGAAATGGGCGGATGGTCGGTGCCGGGTTCTTTGCCGACAAGACCGGGCCACATGGCGTTGTGAAGTTTCATGGGATGATGTGTTTGGGTATTATGCGTTCTTGTATGCGCCCATGGCCGGGGCGTCCGGATTGACTTCCGGGCCGAAGTAGCGGAGCGCCACAAGGGGTTCCGTCAGCGATTCGTTCTTAAATGTGACACCGGCTTTGGCGGCGGACTCGGTGCAGAAAAACTCGTCGTTAGCGAGTTCGTTGAAGCGCAGCAGTTTCGGGCAATTGAGGCGCAGTTTGTTCGCGCGGCCCTCGCCCTGCACGACGATCAACGAATATGCGCCGTTGTCTTTGATCGTCACAGTTTGGCCGGGATCGACGGTGAGCTCCTTGGCGGTGAAGTATTGGAATCCATCGACTTTGCCATAGACGATCCACTTGTCGTGGTAGCCATCGCCCTTTTCGGCGGTGACCGGTTCCAAGTAGTGGTTGTCCTTGAAATTCGGATCGGTGTTCTTTTCCCAGTCAAGCTGGTCGATGATGAAATCAATGTCCTGATGTTTGTCTCCCGGCATGTCTTTCACCAAAAGCGACCATGGCACCTCGCGGCCTTCCACCAAGTTCTGATACATGCCGAAAACATCGGAACCCCACTGTGGTTCGTAAGTGCAGAGCGATCCGGGGGCGTGGAGGATGCAGGGATCGATCAGCCAGCCGGTGCCGACCTTGAGCCGGTATGCTTTGGATAAATCCAGAATTCCGTTCTCGCCCTTGTTCCAATTTGCGATGCACTTGCGCACTTGGTCGCGGGTCGTGCCGGGCTCGAATCCCATGAAGGTATAGGGGAAATTGTTTCCCACATTGTTATGTTGCGGCGGGAAGTAGTAGCTTTCCGGCTTGCCTTCCTGACCGACCAGCGCCGCTTGCTCCGCGCTCTGGTGCATATGGTGGGGAATCGGTCCCATATTGTCGAAAAATTTCGAATAGACCGGCCATTTGCCATACTTGTCCCAAAGTGTTTTGCCGATGATTTCCGCACCGCATTCGGCGATGGCATCCCGCAGGGTGAATCTCTCGTTACCGACGATGACATAAGAAAGACCCTCATCCGCATCGCGTCCTTCGTTTGCCGTTTCCGTAGTGGAACCGAACCAGCGCTCGTCGATGCCGCCGCGGTTGAGGCCGTAGGCATAAGTATCGTCCGGGTGGAGCTTGATACGCAGCCCGGGCTGGAGAAACGAGCGGGGAACCCATGTGGGCGAGAGACGGAGCAGGCCGCCGGTATCCTCCAGGTGTCCGTCAATCAGGGATTTAGGGTTTTTGCTTTTGTTTAATTCTGCGGTTGTGCGCGGTGCTGTCATGGGATTTTAAGTCTGTTGGATACGTGAGGAATTACGGAAGCTGTCTTGAAAAGGGATTATAGAACGAATTGCCAGTCGATGGGGACGGTTATCGATTCGCCGGTCCCGCCGGAGATTCTAACGGCTCCTGCTCCATCGGGGATGATGGCCACGATTTCTCCAACATCCGCCGCGACCGCGGCCACAGCCTGCACGGTTCTGAGAGAAACCGTTTCGCCAGGATTGAAGCGCCGGGTAGTCGCGATTTCTTCAGCAGCAAGCAAATCCTGCCGCGATTGCTCAAGGCCATTGCAGAAATACGAACAGACTTCCTCAATGCCGATGCGGCCGAGATGGCGGTCCTGCCAAGGCGCGGCGGAGCGGCCGCCATTCGACATCCAAAATAACGTCGCGGGGAAATCCGCGGGATTTTTCAGTGCGAACCATACATATCCATCCAGCACCACCGCCGACCATGCAAATGGTTGCGCGGCGGTCGCGGGTTCATTGGCCAGCATCACCAAATCCTCAAATCCCGCGCGTTGCGGATAGTACGTCAGATCGGTGCTCCCGCCCTCCGTTAGCGGCACTTCCCGCAGGTCCGTGAAGATCCGGCCTTCCGCGAGAGCCTGCCTTTCGCCTGCTTCCGGGTTGGAGAAAACACCCGGGAAAACCGAGGCCCAGCGGAACGCGCTGGTGGTCACCCGGCCGCCCTTTTCCGGCAGACCGGAGAGGTCGAGGATGGGGTGGTTGCCATAGCTGTAATCGCCATCAAGCCCCGTCACCTGATGGTCGGAATAGATCGCATGTTCGCCAGGCCGGATGGATAGGATTTTGCGTATCGTTGCGGACGTGTCCGCACATTGAATTTCCATCGCGAGCGATCTTTCATTATGGTCGGTTAGGGACCATTCCGCATTCGCGGGATCGCCGTGAGGCGGACCGCCATCCCGTCCGGCGAAGGGCAGGCAGAAAAAATCGCCACGCAGCACGGAAAGCAGCGGCGGGATTTCCGGAAATTCGGCTGGCTCCCACGGGGCAACTGAATACGGCGAAACGTCGCGACCCGGCAGGTGGAAAACCACCGGCGCGAGCTGGCCGCCGCGCGCGGTCACATCCAGCGTCACTTCTGGCGTAACCAGATGGAAGGACGGTTCGCCATGGATTTGCTGAGTTATCATTTCAGGAAACCGCGGACGGCGAGATTGTTGAGGCGGCGGGCGATTTCACCGAGACCATCTGCGGCAACCTGCATATAACTCCGCCCGTCCCGGGTATCGATTCCATGGCCGGGATCAAGCTTGCGAACCGCCTCAAGCGCCGGGTCCTCGTGGTCAAAAATCTCCACGAACACCTGCCTCAGTTCCCCGGTCTTCGCGGCGGCCGTCAGCAGCGCGCCGATCCAGCCGTCGTCGCTGGAAAGGCAGCCGCGGGTGGTCTTGGCGGAAGCGTGGAAAACCCCGAGCTCACCGGCTGCGGCGATGCGGCGGATCAGGTCCTGATTTTCCGCGATCGTCAGTCCGGAATCGCCGCAATGCGCGGCATCCACCAGTAGTTTGAAAAACTTTTTGCCAAGCGCCTCGTTCGCCGCTTTCACGAATGACCAGCCGCGGTCCGCATTGGTGAATGTTTTGAATTCGCCAGGCCGGAGGAACTCGATATGCCAGTTTCTAACGCAAGAACCTTCGATTCCCGCTTCCTGATAGACACGCATGTGGACTTTTACATTTTGGGCGATCGCCGCGTCGAAAGCCTCGCCATTGCGGGTGTCATCGGTGCTCATCCATTCCTCGACGGAGGTTGAGGAAACGTGATGAATTCCATGTTGGATCGCTGCTTTCAAGCTGCCGACGAGCTGGCCGACCACCGCATCCTCATCCGCAGGATTCATCGGATTCGCGCCGCCCACCATGATTACAAAATGAACCTCCAAGCCCAGCGCCCTCAGCCCATCAATCACTTCCTTCACCTCACCCGGATCCGCAGTGGAGAAATAGGGGATTTGCACAATTGTCATTTCGACGGGCGAGATTTCGGCCAGCGCCCTCATTTCGGAAAGCACGCGGAGATTGCCGGCGGCATCGCGGGGAAATTTTCCGGAATCATCCGGCACCACGCCGCCCACAAAGCGGAAATGGGTGGCGACGACTCCGAGCTGGATGTTGGGTTTGAGAACGATCTTCGCGGTCATGCGCCGAGTAAAATGACGATCCTCCGGGGGGGGAAGTTCGAATTTCCGCAACCGGCGGATCGTTCATTTCCCGCTCCAGCCGCCCCCGAGCGCCTTGGCCAGAGCAGCGAGGGAAATCCGCTGCTGCGCGTCCAATTGACTGATTGCCAACCGCGTCTGAAGGACGGTGCGGTCCGCATCGACGACGTCCAAGTAGCTGGTAAGTCCCTTGTCGTAGCGTTCCAGCGAGAGCTTCCGGGTGTCGCGGGAGCTTTCCAGAGCGCGCTCGAGGGCGGCGCGGGATTTCGCCTGGCCCTTCAAATCGATGAGTGCGTCCTCGACCTCGCGGAGCGCGATCAGCAGGGTTTGCCGGTATTTTGCGAGCGATTCGTCGTAGCGGCTGCGGGCTGCCTGGTAGTTCCCGCGGTTCGCGCCGCCATCGATGAGCGGGGCGGCGACGCCGGTGCCGAGCGAAAGCACGCGATTTTCCCAGTTGAGAAATCGCTTCACATCCAGCGACTCGAATCCGGCGCCGGCGCTGAGGCTGAAATTCGGATAGAAGGCCGTCTCCGCGACGCCGATGCGGGCATTCGCGGCGCGGAGGTCCAGCAGCGCGGAGCGGACGTCCGGCCGGCGGGCGAGCACCTCGGCGGGCAGGCCGGCGCGGATGTTCGGCATCGAGCTGGTGCCGGTGCGGTGGGAGACGGAGAAATCGGACGGGCGGGTGCCGCAGAGAACGGCGAGCGCGTGTTCGGCGGAGCCACGCTGGCGCTGGACGGAAGCCAGGTCGTTTTCCGCGAGCTCGACTTCGGTGCGAGCGCGGCTGGATGAAATGCCATCGATCAGGCCGGCGTCGTTTTTGGATTGTTGTATCTCCAGAGCGTCGTTGCGACTTTGCAAAGTATCGTTAAGAACCGCCTCCTGCATATCGAGGCCGCGCAATAAGAAATACTGTCTCGCAACTTCGGTAGCGAGGCCGAGGCGCTGCGAATCGAGCAATGCCTCCGCGGCGGCGGCTTGCGCGGAGGAAGCTTCTATCAATCGCTTGTTCCGGCCCCAGAGGTCCGGGTCGTAGGCGAGATCGAAGGTTCCGCGGTAGCGTTCGGATTGCAGATCGATGTCGATTCCCGGTGGCAGATTCCGGCCGATCGAATCCGACGATGCGCGGGAAATTCCGGCGGCTCCGTTCAAATCCAACGTGGGAAACAGCTTGGCGCGGTCCACGCCGACCAAGGCCCGGGCGGTTTCCACGCGGGCGCGGGCGGCGGCGAGGTCGTTGTTCGCCGCGAAGGCGCGATCCACGAGGCGGTTCAACTCGCTATCGTCGAAAAGCCGCCACCAGCGGTCCGGCAGGCGCGCGCCGGAGACGGCGGCGGTTTCCTTCCATTTCGACCCACCGGTCGCACCGGGAACTTTGAAATCCGGTCCCAGGGTGCAGGAACCCAGAATTGCCGCGGCGGAGATCGTTAGATAAATCGGTTTCATAGGTCAATCGAAGAAGGTGGGAAGCGTGGGATCGGCGGCATGTGCGAAGGCGAGGCCGATATAATGTTTCGCGGCGCGGTATGGGCAAAGTTCCGGCAGATCGTCCATTGCGAAAAATCCGCTGGCGGATGTCTCGTGGCTGGTTGCGAGTTCGCCGCCGGTCCGGCGGCAGAGAAAGACAAGTCTATACACGTGTTCCGGCTGGCGCGGATGGCCTTGCATATCCTTGTCCCAGCAGGCAATGAGTTTTACCGTTTCCACTTCCAAACCGGATTCCTCGCGCACTTCGCGGACGGCGTTTCGCGACGGACTGCAGTTGAGATCCGCCCAGCCGCCGGGCAGTGTCCACTGGCCGGATGCAGCCTCTTGGACCAACAGAATTTCACGCTCGTCATTCACCAAGGCGGCGCGGACATCCACCTTGGGCGTGGCATAGCCGAATTCCCGCGGCCATTGGAAATTCGATGCATTGACCGATAGGGCGAGCGAGGAAAGCTCGTGCAAACGCCGGTAGCGCTCGCGGTCGTATTCGTTCTCACAATACCGCAATCCCGCCTCGGCGATGGACTTGAGCTCGCGGCTCAGGGCGATCGAATCGAACAGCGGAACGATGGTCGAAACTGGATTCATTTTTCGGGCGCTTCAATGAAGACATCGACCTGCTGGCCGACGTAGAGCGTTGGATTCTCCGGGCGGATGAGTTTGTATATCACCTGCAGGACGCGCGTATCGACACGCTCGGTGCTGGAACCCGTTAGCGAGGTTTTAGGAATGACATAAGGTTCCACGCGAACGAAATCGAGTGGGAAGGTGACATTGGGATCTCCTTTCAAATATCCATAAGCTTTCTGTCCCGGGCGGATGCGGGTGGAGTTCTGTTCATCCACATCGGCGCGGACTTGGAGGCGATCGGTTTCGCCTACGATCATGGCGGGCGACTTGGGCGCGGTGGCCGCGTATTCGCCGGCGCGGATGTTGAGCTGGATGACCTTTGCATCGCGCGGCGAGCGGACGGTCAGGCGGTCGATAAGGAGCTGGATGCGCTGCAGCGAGGAATCGTGGGAAGCGAGCAGTGCCTTGGCCGCGGCGAGCTGGGCACGGGAAATCGTGACATCCTGCCCGCGATTTTCCAGCTCGTCCTTGCTGAGTGCGCGGACGTCGTCCACCGATTTGAGGCGGGCGAGCTGTGATTCCATTTTGCCCATCTGCGCTTCGCTCACTCCAACTTGCGCGCGGGCGATTTCCTGCTGCGCTTCGATGCCGAGACGCTCTGCCAGCAGGTCGCGATCGTCGAGTTTGAAGAGCGGGTAGCCTTTTTTTACGGAATCGTTAACCTTTACAAAAACTTCTGTAACAAGTCCGGCTTGTGGGACGCCGATGGCGACATTCTCGCTTAACGCCTCAATGATTCCCGTGGCCGCCACGGCTTCGCTGTAAGGTTTTCGGGGAGGCGGCACGGGCGGCTCGCCTGGCGGCGGCATTTCGCGTTCCGCCTGCAATTGTGTGACCAGAACGATGGCCACCACGCCGGCCAACGCGGCGAGGATGGAGCCGTAGCGGAGAAGTTTTGAAATAAGGTTCATTCGGAAAGAGGAGAGAAGAATTTCAACCACAGATGAGCAGGATGCACGCAGATGAAGAAGGGATAAGATACGGATGCGTTGGAAGAACCGTTGGCCTGATTCCATCTCCACAATCTGTATGCATCCTGTTCATCTGTGATTGGAAAAACATTTAATGCACATGTTCGTGTTCGAAATGCGGAGGTTGCTTTTGGTCTTGGTCGCGCACCTCGACGATCTCGCCATCGTCCATGGTGGCGATGCGGTCGGCATACGAGAAGATGCGGTTGTCGTGAGTGACGATGATGACCGCGCGTTCGGGCGAGCGCGCGACCTGGCGGAAGAGATCGAGGACGATTTCGCCATTATGGGCATCGAGTGCGGCGGTCGGCTCGTCGCAAATCACCAGAGGAGGCTCGTGAACCAATGCTCGGGCGATGGCGATGCGTTGCTGCTGGCCGCCCGAAAGTTTGTTCGGCCGTTCCTTCCAGCGCTCGCCAAGACCGACTTTTTCCAATGCCTCCCGCGAGCGGCGGATTGCCCTGCCACTCGAAATACCTTGGATGAGCAGCGGAACACTTACATTTTCGGCAACGCTCAGCGTCGGTATCAGATTGAATTGTTGGAAGATGAATCCGATCGTCTTGGCCCGGAACTTGGTGAGAGCGCCGCCGGACATTTTCTCCAGCTTGTTGCCAAATACGTCGATCGTTCCTCCGTCAATTTTCAACGTTCCCGCGATGGCGCTGAGCAAGGTGGTTTTCCCGCAGCCGGACGGCCCAACCAACATGAGAATTTCTCCGGCGCGCGCCTGCAAATCCACTGATTTGAGCACATGAATGCGGCTGGAGCCGTCGCCAAAGCTTTTATCGACGCCGCGGACATCGACGACGGTGCCTGATGATGGATTGATATCAGGCACGGAATACCATGGCGGGTTCGTACAAACTCAGGCGGATAATGCCCATTAGAGCGGCAAGCATGCAGATGATTTGTATTACCACAAAAGCGGCGACCGGAATGATCCACGGCATGAAGAAGGGGGGCTGGCCGGTCTTCAGCGCGCCCATGGCAAAGCCGGATGTGGCCAGCAGGCCGAGGCCAAAGCCGATCAGGCCCACTGTCAGCGCTTGAATGATCAACATCATGCTCAGGCGGAAGTTTGACATACCCATCGCCTTGAGCGCGCCGAGGTGTTTGAGATTGTCCAAAACGAAGGCATAGAAGGTCTGGCAGGCGATGGCTACGCCGACGATGAACCCGATCACCACCGTTGTCCCGAAGGATATGGGAATCCCGGTGTTCCTCACATACCACCAGACCGTGGAGGTGTTGAAATCGCGCGGGTTGTCGCCGAAGTCCCGGTTCACATAAGCACGCAGGCCGGTTTCTTTCTCTATAGCTTCCGCAGCCTCGTCGTTTGTCATGCCTTCGATAGGAGCGGCAATCACCGCGGACAGCATTTTCCGCTGTGGCGGTGAGTATTGCAGCGCGCGTTGATAGGTCGTCCAGACATATGGTCCGCCGGTGAAGGAACGCATCGCACTGCAGATTCCTACGACACGGGCCTCGATATCGTTGATTTCAAATCGATCCCCGATTTTCAATCGCTTGGTGGGATCCTTCTTATCGAGCGAGAGGCGCTCCAGAGCGAGTTCGTCCACAATGACCGTGTTCGGCAGGCGCAAATCTTCGGGATTTCCCTCGATCATCCGCTGCGGCGCGCCGGCGAGGGAAGCGGCGTCGATACCGACGAGCTGGATCGTTTTGAAGCTGCCATCCGACAGGCGCGCGCGTTGGATGCCGGAGTAGAGCGGCATGGCCCAGCGGACGGCTGAAACGGAGCGGACGCGGGCGACGTCGGTATCGCGAAGGGGATTGGTCTCGTTGATTTGTTCGACGCGCTCTTCAACGACGTAAATTGGCGCGGCGACGTTTTTCAGGGTTGCGGTCGTCCAGCGCATAAGTCCGCAAAATACGGAAGCTTGCTGGACAATGAGGAACGTGGCGAAAAACAAGCCAGCAACCAGCATCAGGTATTTGGCGGTATCGCCAAAGAGCATTTTGAGAGCGAGGCCGAACATGCGGGGTGGAGGGGGGCGGGCGCGATCGTAGCCTTGCGCCCGCTCCGCGCAACCCGCGACACGTCTCCCCGGGGGATTTCGCTGTTTTCGTCTGTGGGTAAAAAAAAACATCCCCGCAAGCGGCTTTGCTTGCGGGGATTTCGGCATTTGCTAGATTCAATACGGGCGATCAACCACCGCGTAGCCCGTTCCACGGCGCTCATAATAGGTATCGCCAGAGCGATAGTAGCTGCGGCTGCCCTGTCTCACGACGCGGTAGCCAGGAGGCAGCCTTTCCACATAAACTTGGTGTCCGTGATCGAGGCGGGACGGCCGCTCGTATCCGATTGTCTGGGAGCGGCGAGGTGCCTCGACGACCACATAACGGTCCCGACGGGGGCGAAAATAGGTCTGATCATGGACGTAGTATTCATCGCCGTTAATCACCTCGGTCCGATAATCTCGGGGAAGTTCCTGAACTTCGTAGCCGGTGCGGTAGGTGGTGGAGGTCACGGTCGAACCGGTGGGGCCTTGAGCACTGTAATATGGATCGACACAGCCCGGCAGCGCGATGGAGGCGGAAACGCCGAGGATGGTTAGCAAGATATTGGATTTCATAATGATTGGGTATTCGCTGGGTGATCAGGGAGCATTTGCAGATGGTGGGCCAGTGTCCGATTCGGCCTGCGCACGCAATGTGTTTTTCGGTACCAGGTCGGGAATGCACGCTTGAGTTGCGATGCGCACGGCTATTCGGGAAGTTGCGAAAGTTCCTGAGCATCAAATGGGACCTGCTCGCCGTGTCTCGTCAGGCTTAGAGAACGAGCCACGGCGAGTTCCATTCGGGCCTCACTGGCACGGACGCCGGACATAGCCTGCGCCATCGCGGTGTGGTATGCCGGATCGGATACAGCGCTGGAATATTTGCGGTCGATTAATTGCAAAGCGTCGCGATCCCGTTGGCGGACCGCGCGATCGATTTCCTCCAACACCACGGCGCGGGATTTCTTAAATTCTGCGGAGGCTTGATGCCGGGATTTCCATTCGGAATGAATCTTACCGACAGCGGGTGCGAATGTGACGCAGATCGCCGCGCAGGCTGGTAGAATGGCGGTTGCGCGATGTTGGCGGTTGGAGGGAAGTAGGGGAGCTTTCATGCCCGGAATCCCCGCATTTCAAATGCCGCGAGATGCGGAAAATCGGGTGGTGCGGCGTTCGCCTGATTCTTTCAATGAATTTCGGCGGGGTGGCCGTTCGCCCGAACCGCAGGTCCGGGACGACAAGCATTGCGAATTGCGGGCGACGGGCGAAATGTTTTGCGAAATGCACCGCCATTGCGGGTTTTTTTCAATTTTCGCGGAGCAGAACGCGGAAGAAAGTCGCGCCAGAAGTCCGGGGGGCCTCAATGCCAACAACACCCCCGGCGACGGGCAGGCCCTGATTTCCGGGGACATCCCATGGCGACCACTGGCGTAGATTTTCCGAGGATTCGATGGTGAACGAGCGGTTCGCAGGAAGCGTGAAATCCACGGAAACACTGTTACCGGTGAGTGAGACCGCTGGGCGGAGCGCGCTGGCACCGTCCGATGGATTGGTGCCGGCGATGTATTCGGCGGCGTTGGACGCGCCGTCTCGATCGGGATCCTGACCCGGTCCGCCATCCGGGCTGCCCGGCCCGAACTTGCTGTCGCTCCAGTCGTTATAGGTCTGGTAATCGGCGAGTCCGTTGCCGATCCAGCTTGTGACGAGGTTGATGGCCGTTTGGTCGAGCACGTTGGTCGCGAGCGGCGGCATCCGGGAAAAGCCATCGGTGGCGGCGATCCGCTTGAGCAGGACGGAGTGCGGCGTGCTGCCGGGGACGACGAGCCTGTTCAAGGGATCGCCGTTGTTGCTTGCCACGGAACCGTTGATGAGGCCGGTCTGTGCCAGCGGGATTTCCGGGCGACCGTCCCAAGCGGTCGGCGCGGTGCCGCCCGGGCGGTGGCAGTAGGCGCAATTCACCGCCAGATACGAGCGGACGCGAGCTTCTTCGGAGAATTGCGTTTCGTCCGGCCGCAGGTGGCGTGGCAGGAGGTTTGAAGACCCAGGTTGAAGTCCGGAGAAGAAGGAATTGTCCCGCAGGATTTCAAGCTGGTTGCCCGGGTAACCGAAGATGGGGTTCGTCAAATTGAGCTGGCGGGTATTGAAAGACAACGCGTAACCGGCCTGCGGTGTGTGACAGGTAAGGCATTCCGCGCGGCTCGGGATGTGCCAGATTTGCGGAGCGGGCGCGCCCCCGTCGGTGATGGGGATTGTGAAATCCTCGCCGGAATCGGCGGCCAGATACGCCTCGGTGCCCGCCTCGTTCCAGCGGTAGCTGACGCCATAAACCCCGGCTGCGTTTCTCACGATCAGCCGCGTTTCAATTCGCTTGGCCACCATCGGATCGCCGGCGGGGGCGTTGCGGTTGAGGATCATGTCGAAATGTTTCACCCAGATCGTGCCTTGTGGCAGAGTCCAAGGGTCGTTCTGGCTCCAGCCGAACTTCGAAATGCCGTCCGGCACAATGAACCAGCGGGTCTTTTGCGCGCCATCGCTCCAAAACGGCAGATTCACCGAATACGGCAGCAGCCCCGGGGCGGGGGAGAGGTCGGTCAGGTCGGAAAAAAGATGGGTGGCGCTCAGCGTGGCTGGAAAATCACCCGTAACCGGCGTGGATACGAGTCGCAGGATGCGGGAGCCGTCGATATCGGCGAGAAGAATGTCTCCGTTCGACGGGTCCGCGCCGAATGCGGCAATCCCGCCCTCGCCGGCGATACGGACGATGGTCGGCGGATTCGCGCCATTTCGCTCCAGCGACCAGATATTTCCCGAGCCGTAATCGCCGAAAATGTATTTCCCGACCAGCGAGGCGATGCGCGAGCCGCGATAGACGACGCCGCCCGTGATCGAGTTGCCGCTCAGGTTTGGCGTGCTGCGATCATAGTCGTAGATCGGCGGCGAATAGTAGAGGCTATTGAAATTCGCCGGGGCTTGGGCGGCCTTGGGGCCGTTGATATTACCCTCGCGGTAGGCCCAGCCGTAGTTTCCGCCTTTTTGTATGAGATCAACCTCCTCCCGGGCGTTCTGCCCGACATCGCCGACCCAAAGCTCGCCGGTGGCCGTATCGAAGCTGAAGCGCCAGGGATTGCGCAGTCCGGTGGCGTAGAATTCGCGGTGGACCTTCGCCGGATCGATTGCGCCGCCGTTGTAGGTGCCGTTCCACGAACCGCCGTTGGCCGGCAGGACGAAAGGATTGTCGACGGGAATGGTGAAGCGGGCGACGCCGGCGTCGGTGGGAATGGAGGGATGCGGGTTCGGCTGGAGCGGGCTGGTTTTGTCCACATCGATGCGGAGGATCGCGGAGAAAATGTCCTTATCGACGCGCTGACTGTTGTTGAGCGAATCATTGCCATTTCCTTCGTCGCCCACGGAAATGTAGAGGAATCCGTCCGGGCCGAAGTGCATGTCGCCGCCGTTGTGATTTCCTGCGTCGTCCTGTTGGTCGATGAGTATCAGCTCGTTGGTCGCCGTCGGGGTGGGACTGGCCGGATTTACCGTGAACCGCGAAACCCGCTGGTGGAGGCCGCCCGCGGAGTGGGAATAGAAGACATAGAGGTAGCCGTTTTGGGCAAAATTCGGGTGGAAGGCGACGCTGAGCAGACCGCTTTCCGAGCTGGTGTTCACCGATAAAGTCAGGACGGTGGACGCCGTTGGATTCGCGGCGGTGACGTCCGGGACGACCTTGAGTTTGCCGGTTTTCTCGCAAACGAAGAGCCGATTCGTCTCGCCGGGCGGCGTCCGCAGGCAGAGTGGCTGATCAAAGGCGAGGCCCGGGAGCGCATCAACGAGGCTCAGGCTGGTGGCAGGCGGATCGGTGGGAACGTTCAAGTCCGGGTTGGCCAGTCGCAGGGTTTCTGCGAAGATGACACTCACCGTGCCGATGGCGGATTGGCCGGTGCTGTTGGAAATCGAGTAGGTGAAACTGTCCGAGGCGGGCGCTCCGCTCGTTTGCTGGTAGAGGATTTTCCCGTCTCCGGTGACGCTAGCGCTGCCGGCCGAGGGTGGCTGGGCGATGGCGAGCGTGGAGCGGTTGATTTCCCCGGAATCGTTGTCGAGCACGTCGATCCGCGCTTTCTGGCCGCGGTGCATGGTGACGGAATCCGCCGCTGCGACAGGTGCGGGAAAGGACGCGTCCGGTCCCGCCGCGCCACTGGCCACGACTTGTGCTTGGCTGAGTGCGTAGTCGTAAAGCCTGAATTCGTTATACGAAATGTGCGCGCCTTGGTCCCGCGAGTATTGCGAACGGCCGAGCCAGTTGTTCACGTCCTCCAAGTCACCGAGCCGGTAAGGCACATCCTTTGTTCCGGCCAGGGAGCCGTTGAAATACCAGTTCAACCGGCCGCCGCCCGCCCCCGCCGTGCCGACGCCCGCTTGGTAAGTGCCGACGAAGTGGAATTCGGTGTTCAGCGCGATGGATCGCGAGCCGTCGGCGTTGGATTCCGCCGCGCCGCCTTTGCGCAGGGAAAAGCGCTGGGCGTTGAGATTCGTCCCTTGGTTTGGCGCGAAAAAGAGGCTGTCCTGTGACAGGGTGACGCCCGGGCCGGCGGCTTCGGTGCCGGTCACCTCGCCGGTCCCGCTGGTGTTCATCCGGCCGAAATCGATCATTCTTTGCCAGGTTTCCGCTGAACGGACCGTGCCCCAGAGTTCTACGGTTAGGTCCGGATTCGCGGAAACAATGCCGTTCGGCAAATCGATGTAACCGGAAACCGCGGCCGGTGCGGCGTTCCCGTCGGAATTGCCGGGCAGTGTGATCGAGCCCCCGCCGAGCGCCGAGCCACTGCCGCGGATGATCGCAGGCGCGCCGCCGAGCGAATCCGGCAAAGGGGTGCCATTGGTGGCGGAGCCGGTTTGGCTAAACGACCAGCGGTGAGTGACGGTCTGACCGCCGGCCGGACTGGCCAAGGCCATGCAGAGGGGAAAAAATAGCGAGAATTTCATTTGGTTTTTATCGGAAAGGGAATCGCACCCTTCCCGCTCGCGCGGAAGCTGTCAAACCGTCGCTAGAACGTCTTCCGCAAGTGCGACGGCAGGATGCTGAGCTGCTCGCGGTATTTCGCAACCGTCCGCCGGGCGACTTTGATGCCTTGCTCGGCCAGCTCCTTCATCAGCGCCTCGTCGGAAAGGGGCTTCGTCGCGTCCTCGGCGTCAACGAGTTGCTGAAGCGCCTCGCGGACACCGGCGTTGGATACCTCCGTGCCGTCGCTGGTCTGGTAGCCGGTGGCGAAAAAGGCGCGCATTTCCATCAACCCGTGCGGGGTCAGCACATATTTGCCGGCTACGGCGCGGGAAATGGTGGTGGCGTGCAGCTCCAGTTCGTCGGCGATGTCGTTCATCGTCAGCGGTCGCAGGCGGCGCGGGCCTTTTGCGAGGAAACCCGGCTGGTGCTCGATCAGCTTGTGGGCGATCGCCAGAATCGTTTCCTGTCGCAGGGAAATCGCGTGGATCAGGCTGCGTCCGTCCCGGATTTGGTCGCGCAGGAACTGCCGGGCTTTGTTATCGGTCCCGGTTTTGCCGATCATGTCTTTGTAGAAATCGTTGATCCTGAGGTTGGGGAGGTGCTCGCCGGTCAGGCGTCCGGTCCAGTTCCCATCGTCGTCCTTTTCGATCACCACATCGGGCAAAATATAGGGATTTCCAGTGGGATCGAACTCGCCTCCGGGATTTGGCGTCAGTCGGCCGATCCGCGACGCGGCCTCGGCGATCCGCTCGACAGTCGTGCCCAAGGCCTTGGCAATCAACGGATGCCGTTTCCTTGCGAGGTCTTCCAAATGGTCGCGGACGATCTTGTATTCCAGCGTGTTCCTGCCGTCGGTCCGTTCGAGCTGGAGGAGGAGCGATTCGGGTATCCCGGACGCTCCGATACCCGCTGGGTCGAAGGTCTGCACGAGCTTGAGCGCCTGTTCCATCGCCCGCTGCTTGAGTTCCATCCGCGCGGCCAGCGTCTTGACCGGGAGGTCGAGAAATCCGCGATCATCCAGATTTCCCAAAATCGCCTGAGCCGCCTCGCGGACATCCGGCTCCACCATAGCAAGATCAAGCTGATGCTGAAGGTGTTGCTGAAGTGTTTCCGGACCTACGATCGAATCGTAAATCCGTTGCCTCCGCTCTTCGTCCTCATTGGTCCACGGCGAACTCTTGCCCTCCAAAATCGTCCGGTCGCGCCAGTCGTCGTCCGTCTCGTTCATGTATTCGAGCGAGTCCGCCTCCTCGGGATCGGCATCGTCCTCGTCGAGCGAAATGGTTTCCGTCAAATCTTCCAGCACCGGATTCAACTCGATCGCCTGCCTGAGGAGCTGTGAAAGCTCCAGCGTGCTGGCTTGGAGGATTTCCAAACTCTTGCGCATCTGCGGCGCGAGCGTCTGGGTCTGGGATAGGGATTGATGGAGAAATGCGTCTGCCATGACCGGCGGGTGAGTGTGCCGGCGCGAAGCTAGGAAGACGCGGGCGAAACGCGAAGCAAAAATTGTGCCATCGGGAGAACTTATCTCTTGCGTTCCCTGAAACGTAGTTACGCGACGAGCAAATCCGGTCGGAGTTGCCCGCGGATTTGCTCGATCCGCTCGGGCCCGATGCTGGCCGCCTCGGCGTGGTTCTGCCAAGTGACAATTGCCCCGGCGATTTCACCCAGCACCGCCCGGGCCTGCGGTGGCTTCAAATCCGCTGCCGCCGCCGCTTCCAGAAAGTCAGCGTGGGTGAATTTGTCCCGCTTTCCCGCCAGAGTCATCTGGTGCCGGTGGGTCCACGCACCGCTCGGATTGTAGGCGTAAATCACGTCGTAAGCGGGTGCCAGCCGCCACCCGCCGCGGCGGTCCATGATGAAGGCGATGTTCTTTGTGTGGTCGTCCTGATTCCTGCCGACGATGTTAAAAATGGCGCGCCGGAACATCTCCTCCATATCCGGGTGCGGCAGCCCTAGCCGGCGGGCGACCTGGAACGCCTGCTCGTAGGAATACGCGCCGGCCTGGTTGAAATCGTAATGGGCCATCGCGCAGAGGCTCTGGAGGTGGAATTTTTCGCCGTCCGGCCCGCGGTCGAAGCGGCACGTCATGAAATGGGCGCGGCCGTTTTCCTCCAGCAGCCGGCAATCGCTCATCGCGATTCCGGCCGCCCGGGCCATCAGGTGGTAGGCATATTCGACACGCCCGTAGCCGAGGGGATCGCTGAGTTCCTTGTCCGCATTTTCGGAAATGCCGTCAAATTTGAGCAGCCAGGATTCGAATCCGGCGGGCAGCGGCACTTGGCCGGAGCGGATTTCCCCGGTCTTGGGATTCCACGCGATCACCGCTTTCGCCCGCGCTCCGCCGGCGGAGGTGCCGACGCGCAGGATCGCGCCCAAGGCTTCGGGTGGTTCGGAAAAATTCGCGTGGAGGCTGTCGCGGGAAGCAAGCGCGTCGTTGGCCAGCTGGACCAGCGCGCCGATGTGCAGGGTTTCCGGCGGTGAATCGGCGATGAGCTTGGGTTGGAATTCCAGCGCGCCCATCCCCCGCGAGCCGAGGTAGCAGAGCCGCTCGACCGGGTCGAATGACTCGGGCGTCCGCCCTTGCCGTCCCAGCCATTGGTCGATCAGTAAATTGCCGAATTTATCCGGCAGGGAGTCCGCCAGCAGTCCCGGCAGCCCCTTGAAGCTCTCGCGGGCGAGCGCGGGAAACGAAAACCGCCCCGGTCCCAGCGGCATCGTCAGCGGCGCGACTTCGATGCCGCTGGCGAGAAATCCGGGCGCGTATTCAAAGGTTCCCAGTTCGCGATCCGGATCCCAAGTGACCGCGCCGATGAGCGTGTCGTAAATCTCGATATTCGCGGAGGTCATCATGTTTCATCTCCCCATTTCCAGGGTTTTGCGCCGGTTTTCCGGCGCGGTCCGGACGCATATTTCGCGGGTTCGTCCCGCAACATGCTGGTCAAGGCGATCGGGCTGATGCCGGGATCCGGCAGGAAGCTTTCCAGCGTATCGAGCGAGTTCATCGCCCGCAAAATCGCGATCATGGTGGCCAAGCTGGAACCCTCGCCGTTCTCGATCGCGGTGATGGTCCGCCGCGCCAAGCCGCTGCGTTTGGCGATCTCGCTCTGGCTCAGGTTGAGATCGACGCGGCGGGCTTTGATGCGTTTGCCAAGTTCTTCCTCGATCTGGGGATTGGCGAGAAACTGGATCATGGGAGCGGAATGTCGCGCACTCTAGGCGGTTCCATGCCAATTTGAGCGGATTTTTGCTCTCTAGTCAACTTCTCTTCGCGTATCCGAGCAAAATGTCTCTCAATTTAAGCATTTTCGGCCTATTTTGAGCGACATTTTACTCATGAAAAGTAGCGAACGCCCGTTTGGAATAGCGTGGTGGACGTGATTGCCGGGATATTCCGGGCGACATGGGGTCCGCTCCGCTCGTTGTGCGCCATTTTGCCGAACATCCGTCCGCAGGGGCTGGTGATTCCCTCGATCGCCCCCGCCGAGCCATTTGGATTGAGGGAAATGTCCATGGATGGCTCGCCGTCCGCCCCGCAATATTGGGTGGCGATCTGTCCGCCTGCGGCGAGTGCGGCGATCACTTCCGGGCTGGCGAAAAACCGGCCCTCGCCGTGGGAGAGCGGAACCCGCTGGATTTCACCGGGTTTGCGGTTTGCCAGCCATGGCGAAAGCGTGCTGACCACGCGGGTCCGCACGTAGCGTGAAATGTGGCGACCGATGCCGTTATGGACTAAAGTAGGGGCGTCGGCGGTTGCCTCGCGGATTTCGCCGAAGGGCACGAGGCCGGTCTTGATCAGCGCTTGGAAGCCGTTGCAAATCCCGAGAATCAACCCGTCGCGGTTCTTCACGAGGTCCATCACCGCGTCCGCCACCTGCGGATTGCGCAATACGGTGGCGATGAATTTCGCCGATCCGTCCGGCTCGTCGCCGGCGCTGAACCCACCGGGCAGCATGAGAATCTGCGAGTTGCGGATGCCTTCGGCCAGTGCCCCTAGCGATTCCTCGATATGCGCGGCGGTCAGGTTTCGGAAAACCAGGATGTTCGCATCCGCCCCGGCTACGCGGAAGGCCTTGGCGGAATCGTATTCGCTATTCGTGCCGGGAAATGTGGGGATGAGGACGCGGGGATTCGCGATTTTGGCTCGGGGAGCGGAGCTGCGGGATGATGTGAAAAGGGGGATGTCCGCCATCTTCGTTCCATGAACTTCGCTCTCCGGCTTGGTCGGGTAAATCGGTTCCAGGGTGCCTTCCCAAGCTGCTTTAAGATCGGCTAAGGAATGGGATTGGCCGTTCAGAACAAGATTCGGCGTGGCGATGGTGTAACCGATGGATTGCGAAGCGGGGAGGGCTTGGCGGATGCAATCCGCCGCCACGTCGTGCTCGATGAGAAACGCGAAATAGCGTTCGGCCATAGCGCCGCCCTCGAACTTCACTTCAGCGCCGATGCCGTTTCCGAACGCCATTTTGGCCAGAGCCGCGGCGACGCCAGCGCGGCCGATGTGATGCAGGGAAACGATATTTCCATCCGCGTTGAGTTGGTGTAGCGCGGCGGCGATTCCCTTGAGTTTGGCGAAATCCGGCAGGCCGTCGGCATCCCGTGGCGTTTGCACCAGCGAGATCATAGAGCCGGTTTTTTTAAACTCCGGCGAGAGCGCCAACTTCGCGCTTCCCGGTGCCAGAGCGAACGAAACCAGCGTCGGTGGGACGTCCAAGTCGTTGAAGGAACCGGACATCGAGTCTTTTCCACCGATCGCGGCCAGTCGCAATTCGTGCTGCGCATGGAATGCCCCGAGCAGCGCCGCGAAAGGCAATCCCCAGCGCGACGGATCGTTGCCGAGCCGCGGGAAATATTCCTGCAACGTCAGCCGTACGTCCTGAAGCCGCGCGCCGGCCGCGACCGCCTTGCAAACCGATTCCGTGACCGCGAAGACCGCGCCATGGAACGGCGAGCGGGAGGAAATCTCCGGGTCGAAGCCCCAGCTCATGAACGTGCAGACATCTGTATCTCCCTCTAGCAAAGGCAGTTTCGCCACCATCGCGTCCGGCGGCGTGATCTGGTTTTCCCCGCCAAACGGCCACAAAACCGTCCCCGCGCCGACGGACCCGTCGAACATTTCTCCCAGCCCCCGCTGCGAGCAGACGTTCAGCGAAGCGAGGTGTTGGGCGAGAAACGGCTGCGGAACCGCCATGTCGGCGGGCCGATGGAACAGGACGGGATCGATGAAAAGCAGCGTCTCGCCGTCTTCCGCCACCAGAACATTCTCATCATGAAGATCTTCGATAAACACATCGAGCGCCGGAAGATAGTAGTCGTCGTTGCGGAACCGGAATGCGCCGAACCGCGCCGCCATTTCCCGCTCCACCTGCTCGCGTGTCGCGCCAACCGGCTCGCCGGAGAAGTCGAGGAATGTTGTCACCCGCAACTGACTGACGACGAATGCAATGGAAAAATCGTCCTCGGTCAGCCCTTCGAGCGTGTAAGCGGTTTCCGGGAAAAGCGCCCGATGAAGGTGCAGGCGCTCAAGATATTGGAGCCAGTTGCCGTGATAGCTTCCGTTGTTGATCTTCCGGAAGTGAAGCCCGTCCGGGGTCGGGAAGACTTTCTGCTCCGCACCTCCCAGCTCACCCGCTTTTTTCCAAAGCGAATTGAGATCGGTCGGATCGACGAACAGTTCCTTCAGGCCGCGGAGTTGGCGTTCCTCGATGGAACGTAGCGCTCGCTCGAATTCGAGGCGGGCTTTTCGGACGCCTCGCGGCGGCGCGCCAGCCTTTTGGCCTGCTCGATGCACTCTTCGTAAGTTAGCGGCGATTGTTTCGCCAACGCTGCCAAGGCTTTCTCGGAACTCCGGCGATGCGCTTCGCTCAAGTAGGTCGGGGTCGTTTTCATGATTTGAGAATACTATCGATGTCAATGGCGCGGCTACATGCACTTTCGCCGTCTGCTGGACGCCGTTGGTGTCGAGGAACTTGCGGCTGAGATCGACGATGGTTTCGCCGCGCCATTTCATGACGAGGCGACCGCTGTCGGTGACGTTGGCGACGTGGACGCATTCAAGGTTTTCCTTGTCTGCTTCGGCTATGAAATAGCCAATTTCCGCGCGGTCCACGCAGACTGCCATGCGTTCCTGAGACTCGGAAATGGAGAGTTCGGTCCCGTCGAGGCCGTCGTATTTTTTTGGCACGGCGTCCAAGTCGATCTCCAGCGAAGGGGCGATTTCGCCAATAGCAACCGCCACGCCGCCCGCTCCGAAGTCATTGCAGATCTTGATTTTGCGAGTGAGTTCCGGGTTGCGGAACAGGCGCTGGATCTTGCGTTCGGTAGGCGCGTCGCCTTTCTGGACTTCAGCGGAGTTTTCGAGGGCGGTGTCGGTGTGCTCCCTCGAAGATCCCGTCGCGCCGCCCACGCCATCGCGGCCGGTGCGGCCGCCGATGAGCAAAATGACATTGCTCGGCGCCGGGGAGCCGCGGAACACCTGCGAGCGCGGCGCGGCGGCGACGACGGCCCCGATTTCCATGCGCTTGGCGACATAGCCGGGGTGATAAATCTCGGCGACCTGCCCGGTCGCGAGGCCGATCTGATTGCCGTAGGACGAATACCCGCGTGCGGCGACCTGACAGATTTTCTTCTGCGGCAGCTTGCCGGGCAGCGTCTCGGAAAACGGCGTCCGCGGGTCACCTGCACCGGTCACGCGCATCGCCTGATAGACGTAGGCACGCCCGGAAAGCGGATCCCGGATGCAGCCGCCGAGACAAGTCGCCGCGCCGCCGAACGGCTCGATTTCAGTCGGGTGGTTGTGCGTCTCGTTCTTGAACATCACCAGCCACTCCTCCTCGGATTTCCCGTCGATGGAAACCGGCACGACGATGGACGCAGCGTTCACTTCCTCAGAGACTTCCAAGTTGCCCAACTCGCCGGAGGCGCGCAGTTCGCGCATGCCGATGAGCGCAATGTCCATAAGCGTCACCGGCTTGTCGCTGCGGCCGAGCTCCTCGCGGACTCGCTGGTAAGTCGCCCAGGCGCGTTGGACCGGCTCCGTATTTTCGCCAAAAGTGACCTCGTCGATCTTCGTGAGAAACGTCGTATGGCGGCAATGGTCGGACCAATACGTGTCCAGCATGCGGACTTCCGTGAGCGTCGGAGCGCGCGCTTCCTCGTTGCTGAAATAGGCTTGGCAGAAGGCGACATCGGCCTCCGACATGGCCAAGCCGAGGTCGGCGCGAATGGTGGCGGGGGATTGGTCGGAGAACTCGTTCAGGACTGGAACATTGGCGGGAGAAGTCGGGGCTTGGCGGTTGGAAACCGCCGCCACGGGAACCTCGTGCGAGTCCACCGCGTTGATGACGAACGACTTGATTTTCCCAATCTCCTCCGGAGTCAGCGCGCCCGCCACCACCACCACTTTCGCGGAAACGACCTCGGGCCGCCCTTTTCCCGTGAGGATCTGGATGCATTGAGCCGCGGAATCCGCGCGCTGGTCGAATTGCCCAGGCAAATACTCCACAGCGAAGGCGGCCTCGTGGTTAGCCAGCTCAACCGTGCGGGAAATCTCGTCCACCTGCGGCTCGGACAAAATCTGCCGGACCGCCGCCGCGAATTCCGTTTCCCCAATTCCCGCTACATCATACCGCTGGACAATCCGCACGCCCGCCAGCCCCGTTAGCGCCAGCGATTCCCGCAAGTCGTGGAGCAGGTGGGCGGCTTCAGTGCGGTGGCCTGTTTTTTTTTCGACAAAAATTCGGTTCATGAGAGCTGCGGAAGCGCGGGATGCTAGATCCCGCGCCCCGCACGGCAAGCCGAATGGACCCTTTCCGATCCGACGCAATTTCCAGCCTCAACGCTTGAAATCCGCCGCTTCCGGCGCTGCCGATCCGAGATTCGGCGGGATTTCCGCGGTCACCTCGCCGGTCGCCCAGCGGACCGCCCCGTCGAGGATCTTTGCAAAAACCGGATTCGTCCAAACGTCCTCGCGGTGCCCCAGCGCGGTATAAAAGACGCGGCCCTCGCCCTCCTTGCGCGCCCATGTGGTGGGGTAGGGGGCGCGCTTGTATTGCTTGCCGTTCATCTTGGTGGTGTCGATCACCGTGAGCACGTGCATGTCGGGATTCAGGTGGTCCAGCGCATACCATTCCTCGTTGAAGGTGAACGTCTCAGGCACATCGGCGAAGCCGGGAAATTTCGCATCAATGACCTTGTTGGTGGCCACTTCCTGCGCGCCATGAGTGACAAATTCTCCGCCGACGAACTGGATGTAGTCGCTTGCTTTTTCCGCGCCGGACGGGGTGTGGAAGGTGTCGCTGGCGCAGTGCAGGCCGATGAATCCCTTGCCGCCGCGCACGTAATCGTAGAGCGCCTTTTCGCCGGCCTCGGTCATCGCTGGCTCGCCGTCGGTGCCTTTTTTCGTAAGGTCGCCGGTCGTGTAGAAGATGACAGCGTCGAAATCCGCGAGGTATTCCGGCGAGAATTTCGAGCCGTCCTTCGAGAATTCGAAGGTCCAATCGCGGTCCTTGCCGAGCTTCTCCAGAGTCTTTTCCGCGAAGCTGGGCTTGCCCTTTTTCCAGGAAATCACGTCGTGCTCGAAGCCGCTTGATTTGCTGAAGAACAGGAGCTTGTGGGCGGGGCCGGCGGTGGCGGTGGCGGAGATCGCCAGTGCCAACGCCCAGAATGTGGTGGATTTTCCGAACATGATAAAACCCTAACGCTCCGCCGCTGGGCCGCAAATCAATAAACCCGGCCGCGTGGAAACCGCCGGGGGCTTTCTCCTCGCAAACGTGACGCTCCGAATCCTAACTTCCCGCCAACCCGAGCGCGGCCGCCGCCGCCCACCGCATCCACGCCATGTTCCGCCGCATTTCAAATATCTTCCGGGGCTTTCTGGGCCTGTTCGTTTCCGGCTTCGAAAAACGCAATCCCGAGGCGCTGCTCGAACTCGAGAAGGAAAATCTCCGCAAGCAAATTACCCAGTTCAACCAAGGCCTCGCAACTCACGCCGGCCTTTGCGAGAAGCTGATTTCCCAAGTGAAGCGACAGGAAGCCGAGGAGGGCGAACTCAAGACCAAAGCCGCCGCCAACCTCCGCGCCGGCAACCAGCGCCTCGCCGGGGAAATCGCCTTGGAACTCCAACGCATCCGCAAGGATCTCGCGGAAAATCGAGGCCAGCTCGCCGAAGCGGAGCGCACCTACGAGGAACTGCTGCTTTCCCGCGACACCGCGGTCAAGACCGCCAAAAGCAAGATCGAGGCGCTGCGCAAGGATCTGGACAGCATGAAAATGAACAAGGCGCTCGCCGAAATGAACGAGCTTTCCAGCGGCATGCTCACGAAGATCGGCGGTAGCGGCGACACCCTCGATCGCCTCCGCCAGATGGTGGAGGAGGAGAATACCAAGGCCGCCGGCCGCGCCCGCGTCGCCCGCGATGGCATGGATACCGGCCGTTTCAAGGAGCGCGCCTCAGAACGCGAGGCCCTTGAGGACATGGCCCTCGCTGATCTCGCCGCGGAACTCGGCATGGCCGTCCCGGATACCGCCTCGGAGTCCGCGCCTGTGAAAAAGGAAATGACGCCGCAGTGAATTCGTCCGCCCTGGCCCCGCTTCCGCCCTGGGCCTGCGAGGTCGTCGGGCTTTACGAATCCGGCGCGGCGGCGCAGTTCGTGTTGCACGGGAATGTCGCGGACCGCTTCCTTTCCGGCGGCGAAAATGCGCGCGTTCTGCCGCTCGAAGGCTTTCTCCGTCAGCGGCTTCTGGGCAGTTTCGACGTAGTGGTTTCCTATGATATCGGCGGCGGGATCCGCGTGGAAAAGGGCGGGGAGCGGTTCGCCGAATGGCCGCCGGCAGCCGGGGAAAATCCATTCCCCAAGTCGCCGCGCGAGGCCATCCACGTCCTCGGCCATTACCTGCGGTTCTGCGCGAATGTCGGCAAAATTCACCCCGAAAAGGCCGTCCGCGTTGCCATTCTCGTCCGCAATGCCGACCTCATCGCCCCGCCGTCCGGCGGTGGGCGCGATTACGAACTCAGCGCAATCGCCAGCCAGCTCCGCGACTGGGCGACCGATCCCGCCATCACCGGCCAGCATTGCGCGACTTTCCTCCTCACCGAAAACCTTCTCGATCTCCACCCGCTCGTCGCCCGGAACCCGCAGGCCGCCGCCATCGCCATTCCGCTGCCCGGTGAGCCGGAGATCCTTGCCGCGCTTGATTTCTGGAGTGCGATCTATCCGAAGGCGCTGGCGGATTTCGCAGGAAATCACCGCCAGCCAGCCGCCGCGCTTGCCGGCGCCACGCTGCACTCCATCGAGACGCTGCTCCAGTCCCGGCACCACCGGGGCAGTCCGCTCGCGCCGCGCGACCTCGCGGATTTGAAGAAGGAACTCGTCGAAAAGGACGCCGGCGGCCTCATCGACTTCATCGAATCCGGCCACACGCTCGACGATTTCCACTGCCAGCCCGCGATCCGCGCGTGGCTCCGGCAGGACATCGCCCTCTGGCACGCCGGCGAGCTGGACGCCATGCCGATGGGCTACCTTTTCTGCGGCCCGGTCGGCACCGGCAAAACCTTCCTCGTCGATTGCCTCGCCGGCGAGGCGGGGGTCCCCGTCGTGCGGATGCGGAATTTCCGCGAAAAATGGGTCGGTAGCACTGAGGGAAATCTGGAGAAAATCTTCCGCCTGCTCGACGCGCTCGGCCGTTGCATCGTCTTCGTGGACGAGGCCGACCAAGCTCTCGGCCGCCGCAGCGCCAGCGACGGCGACTCCGGCGTTTCCGGCCGGATTTACGGCATGATGGCCGCCAAAATGAGCGATTCCACCAAACGCGGCCACATCCTCTGGGCGCTTGCCACCAGCCGCCCCGACCTCGTGGAAATCGACCTCAAACGCCCCGGCCGGATCGACGTGAAAATCCCGCTTTTCCCCACTGCCACGCCCGCCGAGGGCTACGAACTGCTCCGCGCTCTCGCCCGCCGCCGCGCGCTCGAACTGCCGGAAAATCCCCCGCCAAACATCCTTCCGCTCGTGCCCGGCCTCCTCACCCCCGGTGCCGCCGAGGCGATTTGCGTCAAGCTCCGTCGCGCCCTTAAAACCGGCGCCACCGACCCCGCCGCCGCGCTCGCGGAAATGCTCCGGACCTACCAGCCGCCCGTCCCCGCCGCCGTCATCGAAGCCCAGATCGCCCTCGCCGCCGCCGAAGCCACCGACCTCGCCTTCGTCCCGGAAATCTTCCGGGAAACGCCACTTCCTACCGAACGATTTCCCGCCAACTGAAATCCCGCAAATCGAGCAGCCACTCGCCGGTTTGTTTGCCGATGACAGGCTTGTTCTCCGAATCGAGCGTCACGATTTTCCCGTGGGAAATGCGGATCGCCTCGTCCTCCAAAACGGCGCGATGGGAATGGATCCACCCCGGTGCGGGGCCGGTCGTCGGGACGGATTCGATCTCCCACGTGTCCAGCTTGAGCCGGAAAACCGGCGTGGCACCGGCACTCGCATCCTCCCGGTATCCGAGGCTGCCGATGATGTAAATCCACCCGCCAAACAGCGTTGCGGAGTGAAAATCGGTGGGCGGAAATCCCTCGCGGGGATAGCCGAAAATTTCGAAGCCACCTTTGCCGTCGTGAACGATGACGTCGTTGTAGATGCAGAAATCAGGATCGTAGCTGTCCTCGTGCTCGCCGGCGATTTGGACGATCCGGCCGTCGGAAAGCGTGGTCAGCGAAGTTCCAAACCGGCGATGGCACCACACCGGCGCGCTATGGCCGCACGGCGAATCGGCATCGAACTGCTGCGCCGCCTGATAGCCGTCCCAGCCGCAGCGGACCATGGCGTCCCAGAACGGGATTTGCATCAGCTCCGGATTTTTCGTGCCGAAAACCCGGCTGCGTCCCTCGATGAAATCCGCTTGGCTGATCGGGAGTTCGTCACAGGTTTCCAGGCCGATCCATGACCTTAGAGTGGGGTATTCAAGCCGCGCGGGATCGCCGCCGAGTTCGACGAGCTGGCGGATGATTTCCGGATCGGTGGCCTTCCGCATCAGTTCGCCGCCAACTCCATCCTCGCCGCGCCAGTCCGCGCCGTGCGCCACGAGAAGCCGGAAACAATCCGCCGCACTCGCAACAACCGCCTCCCGCAGCGGCGCGTGGCCGAATTGGTTCGTTTGGTGGAGATCGAATCCTTGGGCAATGAGCCATTCCATCGTCGCCGCGTCATCGCGATCGACCGGATATTGCATCGGCGGGCGGTCGCAGCGGCCGGTCGCGCTGCGGTCCGCGCCACGGTCGAGCAATAAAGCGATTTTGGCCGTATCGCCGGTATGGATGGCCAGCAGCAGCGGGGTGCGCTCCCAGAAATCCTTAGTTTCCAACCGCGCGCCGCCGTCGAGGAGGGAAATCATTTCCGCCAGCGTCCCGAGCGCGATCGCTCGAAATAGCGGATTCCACTGCAATGGCGCCGGATCAGCCCCCGCCTCAAGCAGCCGCCCGACAGCCGGAAACAAGCCGCGGTGGGACAGCACGCTGAGCGCGGATTCCCCATAATCGGAGACCGGATTCAACGGCGCGCCCGCCTCCACCAGCAGATCGATCACGTTTTCACGCCCGGCATACGCAGCAAGCATCAGCAGCGAACATCTGCCAGCTCCGCTGCGATCCACGCGCGCGCCGCGATCGAGCAATAGGCGGATTTTTTCCAATTTCGCCTCCCGCACCGCAAGCTCGATCAGGACCGAGGGGGCTGGCGCTTTCGGAGGATTTTTCCGAATCTCATCAATGATCGCCCGCATTTCCGGGGGAATCCCGGCGGCATCCAACTGATCATCCACTGCCGCGGATAATTCGGGGTCACCGAAGCTCATGTCCGAGACCGGCTCCTCCTGTTGGCGTTCGCAAACATGCAAATCCGCCCCGCGATCCAACAGAAATCGCACCGCCTCCACCCCGCAACGCGGACTCAGGCAAGCGGCCATGAGCGGCGTATATCCGGATTTTTCGTCGCGATCCTCAAGGTCCGCACCGGCATCGAGCAAGCGGAACAGGGTCGGTAAATCGCCGTCGCGCGCCGCGTCATGGAGGTCGGACATGCCGGGATTTCCCCACGGAATCGCCCGACGGGCAAGCATCGGGGGTGCCGTCGAAAATTGCCTCAGGCTGCAGCGGGACGATTTTCCCATCCGGCGTGATCGCACCTTGCCTCATCCCGGCTTTGCATGGCAAAGCAAGGCATGACGACGCGTGAGGAGGCGGCTGAGCAGTTGCGGGTGATCCGCTCGATGATGGAGCGGGCAACGGTGTTTCGGTCGCTTTCCGGGGAGACGGCGCTGGTCGGCGGGGCGGTTTCCATGATGGTGGCGTGGTTTTCGGAAAAGCGGCACGGGTGGCTGTGGGCGGAACTGTGGCTCGGCGGGCTGGCGCTGGTGCTGTGTTTCTACGTCTTCCAACTGGTGCGGATGAAGGCCGGGGGCGGCAGGCCGTTCTGGGGATCGGGGCTGCGACTGACGTTGCGCGGGATTTTGCCCTCGCTGGTGGCGGGCGGATTTCTCGGGCTGCTCTTCGTCCGCGCCGGGAACGACGTGGCGGCGGCCTGCATGTGGATTGTCCACTATGGCCTGGCATTGCTGGCGATCCGCGAGTTCGCGCCGCGGTCGATGGCTTGGCTTGGGTGGGCCTTCGTGATCTTCGGCGTGTGCAGTCTGGCGACGGTGACGGACGTGGTCCACTTGGACCGGCAGTGGACGATGTATCTCAACGCGTCGCGCCTCATGGCGATGGCGTTCGGCGGACTTCACCTGATCTACGGGGCGCTCATCGTCACCATCGGTCAGCGCGAAAAGCAGGCGGCATGATCGATTTCAACCAACTGGACAAAACGATTCACGAGAAAGGGCGCCTTGGCATCATGACGTTGCTGTCCTCCCGTGCCGAGCCGTGGGCATTTCAGGATTTGAAATCCCAACTCGACATGTCGGACGGCAATCTCATCACCCATTTGCGGACGCTGGAAAAAGCGGAATTCATCGCTGGTGAGAAGCTCACGGGGGATGGCAGGCCGCAGACGCTATATTTGCTCACGGCGGCGGGCCGGACGGCGTTCGAGGCGTATTTGGGGGTGCTGGAGCAGATTCTGGGGTTGGGGAAATGAGGCGCGGCGGGGCGGCGGCAAATTTCGGGGAAGAAATCGGTTGCAAATCCGTAACTTTGTGCTACAAAGCCACCAGCCATGCGACGCTTTTACCCGACCCCACGCGCCAGTGCTTTGCATGACAAAGTCCTCAGCGAGCTCACCAGAAACCGCTTCCAAGCGGGCGCCGGGGGAGTGGATTTGCGAATCGCGATGCAGCTCGGCATGGACGAGACGGCGCGGGAAGCCTTGGAGCGGCTGGAACGGGTTGGCTCGGCGCGGAAAATCGCGGTGGTCGGGCGCTTCATGCCGGATCGCGGCGTGAGTGCGAAGTTGGCGGAGCTGGGGATCCAAGAAGAGGTGGACGAGGCGGATTTTTTCCGGTTCCGCACGGTGGGAATCCCGTTCAGCGGCGTGCCTGCGCGTCAGCGGCGCGAGTGGGAGCGTGACGGGCGGGAGCTGGAGGATTTCACCTCGCCGCAGGTCAAGCGGGCACAGGCGGCGCTGGGAATGCTCAAGGGGGACGGCGCGCAGGGGCTGGTAATCGGCCATCACGATGATGCGGAGACGGAAGCAATTTCCGGCGGCGGCGGCGCGTGTGTCCTTGAGAATACGACGGATACGTCGCGGCTGCGGTTCGCGCCGTCGTTCGGGGCGGTGTGTCAGACGACTCTCTCACCACGCCGGGTTTCGTGGTTGGTCCAGCAACTCCGCCTCCGCTGGAAGGATGCGCGGGTCACGTTTCTGGATACGGTTTCGCCGGCGATGGTTGCCCGCGAGGAGGCGCTGGAACGCCTTCTGGTCGCTTGCGACAGGGTGGTCATCGTTGGCGAATCGGGAGAATCGTCCTGCGAGGCGCTGGCGGAGGCGGCAGCGCGGGAGGGGAGGCAGGTTCAGATCGTGGCGAACCCGTCGGAGTTGGCGGCCGTGGATTTCGCCCGGCGGGAACGGGTGGCGCTCACGGCGGGTGCTTTCGCGACGGATGACGCCGTCCTCGGGGTTGCGATGGCATTGGCCGCCGCGTAGCCCATGGCTCGGGAATCCGCTCCGGCGCGCGGCCAGTCGCGGTCACGATTCGCGCGTTCTACGCCGGTAGCATTTCCCCAGGTGAGGGGGCGGCGGCGGAGTGCGAGGGACTGCCGATCCTGCCATTTGTCGCTCAGGCCCGCCACGGCGGAACTATTATCAACCGCAAGACGGCGCGATGATTTCAACCGCCACTGCCGGATGCCTGGAGATCGCCGTCTTTGCCGTAGATATCCGGCTCGAACGATACGGCTCGGCCCTTCGGATCCCAGGTGGGGAATGCCGTGAAATAGACAATATAAACGTTCACCGGCTCTTCGACCTCCACCGTTTCGGGGTTTCCCAGCGCGTCTTTAATTCGCGCCGCGTCCCACCCCTGGGCACCGAGGACGAAGCCGGCAAATCTCGCCGGGTCTTCCAAGCGAATGCAACCGTGCGAGAAATCCCGCTCAGTCTCGCTGAAGAGTTGGTCGGCGGGCGTGTCGTGCAGGTAGATAGCGTGATCGTTGCGGAAGAGGAATTTCACGCTGCCCAGCGCGTTTTCCGGCCCCGGCTTCTGGCGGATGAAAAGCTCGCCAGCAGCCACTTGCGAGAGATTCGCGGAGGTGGCGGGCAGCGTGTCGTCCGCGCCGAAGTCCGACACGATTTCAAATCGCTCCCGCTCGATGTAGCCGGAATCCTCGCGCGCTTTAGGCACGATTTCCTTTTCTGCGATGCTCCGCGGGACATTCCAATACGGGCCGAACTTCACGGTGTGCATCACGTCGCGGAAAATCGGCGTCTGCCGCTCCTTCACCGCTTTGCCGACGATGGTGCGCATGTCCACCTTTGGTTTGTCCCCTCCAGAAAACCCGACAACGCGCGCCGACGGGATGTTCACCAGCACATATTTCGCACCCATCTCATCGGGCAGGATGCGGGCGCGGTGCAGATTGATCCGCAGGATTTCGAGTTGTTCCTCGGGCCCGCGGTTCAGCTCCGCGAGCGTGTTAGGTCCGAGGATGCCATCGTCCGCGCGACCGAAATCCTTCTGATAGCGCTTTACCGCATCGGAGAGTTCTTTGGTGAAAATGGTCGGGTGCGTTTCCGGGGCCGTCTCCTTGTCGCCGGCGTTTTCCTTGTCCTCAGGCGAAGAAAGATCGGGGATTTTTTCGAGATAGCCTCCTTCGACCAGCCGCTTGGCGAGAATCTCCGCACCGGCGTAAGCTTGGCCGGGTTCCACGATTTCGTCCTCATGGATCGGCGGGATGGAGATGAAATCCTTTTTTCGCTGCGCCAGATTTTCCCGCAAGTCGGTGTAGGCGGTGTGAAGAATGCCGTACACAGGATTCCGCGGCACGAAGGGCTGCAGCAGCGAGGCGATGTCCGCGTCTTTGCCGTCCGGCAGCTTGGCGGCAGCGTCTTTCCCCGGCGTGTCCCCCTTGTCCCACTCCGGCCACTGACTTCGGAATCGCGGCGGTCCCTGCTCAAGCAATTGCCCGGCGCGGAAGACGATCGCCACCGCCCGCGCATCCGGCGGACCGTCGTCGGGAAGTTTTCCAAGCCAATCGAGATCGGAATCCGCAAATCCGTTGCCGCGGAGGAAATCCCGGACCTCGTCGCGACCGTCCGCTTCATTCAGCGCGGTCACTGCCTTGGCGGGCAGCGTGTTGCCGTCCTTCCGCCATGTTTCAATCCGCGTCAGGATTTCCTGACGCGCATCGTCGTCCAAACCGAGCGATCCCAGCGCCGATTTTACCGTTTCGCCGTTTCCCGGGGCGGCCTCCCGCGCCTGCGCGGGCACCATCAGTAGCCCGGTAGCAAGCGGGGCGAGAAATCGGCGGAATCGTAAAATCGGCGGGAATTGCATCCGCCACAATACCGGGGAACACGCACCCCGCAACTCTTCCGACCATTTCCGCAGGGGAAACCCGTCTTGCGTTGAGTGAGTTACGCCGCTGGCCCCCCACCAGCTAATCAGGGTGGTCAGCCGGTTAACCTGCATGGCTAACAGCACGTGCTAACTGGCTTTTCCCAACCTGCCGAATGGTCTCAAGCTCCCGCGAGTCCGCGTTTGAAGGGCTTCAGAGCTGGCTTGTCCTTTTTCATCAGAGCGGCGCGCATTTTTGCGAGAGCCGAGTTCTGGAGCTGACGAATTCGCTCGCGGGACACGCCGAATTCACGGCCCACATCTTCCAGCAGCATCGGCTTCAGGCCGTTGAGGCCGAAACGCTCGTCAATGATCCGACGCTCGCGCTCGTTGAGGATGGAAAGCAATCCGCCGATTTGATCGTGCAAATTCTTGTCAGTAAGCATTTCCAGAGGGTCCGAGGCCGCCTCGTCGCTGATCACTTCGCTGTATTCCGTGGCCTCGCCCTCGTTGATTGGCGCATCGAGCGATGTCGGACGCTGGGACGCTTGCTTCAGCATCGCGATTTTCTGCCGCGGCAGGCCGAGCTCGGTGGCTAGCTCGTCATCGGTCGGCTCACGGCCGAGAGCTTCTGCCAGAATCGTCGAAATCCGCCGCATGCGCGCGATTTTATCAACCATGTGAATCGGTAGGCGGATCGTTTTCGATTGGTTCGCCAGCGCGCGCTTGATCGATTGCTTGATCCACCATGCTCCGTAGGTGGAAAGCTTGCCGCCCTTCTCCGGATCGAAGCGCTCCACCGCATTCATGAGGCCGATATTGCCTTCGGAAATCAGGTCGGGAAGCGAGAGGCCGTAGCCGGAGTAATCGTGGGCGATTTTCACCACCAGCCGGAGATTCGCCTTGATCATGTGGTCCCGCGCCGCCTTGTCGCCCGCCTTGATTCGCTCGGCGAGCTGGTTTTCCTCTTCAATCGTTAGAAGAGGGGTTTTCGAAATTTCGCGGAGGTAGAGCTTGAGACTGGAGTCGGATTCGTAGGCCATGGTAGGGAGAATTCGGATTGACGACCGACCCATAGCCGCAAATTCCGACCACGCACGAAGAAATTTGCGAGGTTTTCGCGAATCGGGTCCAGCCCCCGCGCTTGCGGGTGGCCAAACCCTCGCACAGCCTCCGGCATGAGCGATGCCATGATCGAAACGATCGACCTCCACCGCAGTTACCGGATCGGGCGGAAATCCATCGAAGTGCTCCATGGCATCGGCCTGCGCATTGGCCGCGGCGAGCGGGTTTTCCTTTGCGGACCCAGCGGCGCCGGCAAAACCACGCTTTTATATACATTGGCCGGACTGGAGCGGCCGGAGAAGGGTGCCGTCCGCATCGATGGCACCGATCTCTACGGCATGGGGCGCAAGGCGCAGTCGCAGTTCCGCAATCGGAAAATCGGCTACGTCTTCCAGAACTACCATCTCCTGCCCGAGCTGACCGCTCTGGAAAATGTCGCCGTTCCGGGTGCTATCGCAGGGATGAACACCTCGGAAGCCGCTCATGCCGCCTTGGATCGCGTGGGCCTGCGCGACCGCGCCGATCATTTGCCCTCCGAGCTTTCCGGCGGCGAGCAGCAGCGCGTTGCCATTGCCCGCGCGATCGTCAACGAACCCCGCGTCCTCTTCGCCGACGAGCCGACGGGAAACCTGGATTCCCGCAACAGCGGCGAAATCATGGCAATCCTCATGGACCTTGCGACCGAGCACGGCGTCACCCTCGTCGTCGTTACCCACGATCAGGAACTCGCCAAATTTGGCGACCGCACGCTCATCATCAAGGACGGCGCGATTCACGACGCCGCCTGATCTCTCGATTTGCCCGCCGCCCGGCACCGGAGGGAAGCAATCGCGCAACCCGATTGCCTTGCGGGTCAGCGTTTGCCGGATTTGCGGGATGGAGGGACTCGTTTTAGGTCCTCCATTTCGCGGGTGCGTTTGCGCCAGTCGCGTTTGGCAGGTTTTTCGGTGGGATCGGCGCGGGGGATGGGGGCGCGGTAGTCGAAGCCGGGGAGTTTCTCCCGTTTGAGGCGCTGGCAGATGAAGAGCTCGAGAATGTTGAGCAGATTAAGATCGCGCTCGGGGACGAAGCTGACGGCGCGGCCTTCGGCTTCGGCCCGGCCGGTGCGGCCGATGCGATGGACGTAGTCTTCGGGATTCACGGGGAAATCGAAGTTCACGACGTGGGTGACGCCATCGATATCAATGCCGCGGGCGACGATGTCGGTGGCGACGAGGGCTTGGACGCGGCCGTCCTTGAAGTCCTGCAATGCCTTGATGCGCTGCTCTTGGGAACGGCTGGAGTGAAGGCGGGCGGCCATCACGCCGTGGGTCTGGAGGTAGGTGGTGAGGCGGTTGGCGCCGTCTTTCATGCGCACAAATACCAAGACTCGTTGGAAATCGGGCTTGCGCAGCAGCTCGCGAAGGAGCGCCTCCTTGAGGTGGGCGGGCACTTCGTAAACGGACTGGCTGACGGTTTCGGCGGGATCGGACCGGCCGCCGATTTGCACGAGCTTGGGCTGGTGAAGGAAGCGACGGGCCAGCGATTCGACGTCTTTGGAAAAGGTGGCGGAGAACATGAGTGTCTGCCGCCGGCGGGGAATTTGGCTGACGATTTCCCGGATGTCGGGCAGGAAACCCATGTGGAGCATGCGGTCGGCTTCATCGAGGACGAGCATTTGCAGGCGGGAGAAATCGATGCGGTGCTTGCCTGCGAGATCGAGCAGCCGGCCGGGGGTGGCGACGACGATGTGGACGCCTTTCTGGAGGGAGGAGATTTGTGTGCTCTCGTCCACGCCGCCGTAAATGGCGGCGACGCGGACGGGCAAATGCGGACCGTAGCCGCGGATGCTTTCCACGATCTGAATGGCGAGCTCGCGGGTGGGAGCGAGTATCAGCGCCCGGATTTCCCGTGGCTGCTTGGGCTGGACCGATTCGGACAGGCGCTGGAGCAGGGGCAGCACAAAGGCGGCGGTCTTGCCCGTGCCGGTGCTGGCGATGCCGATGATGTCCTCGCCGCGCATGACTTTCGGGATGGCGGCGGCCTGAATGGGCGTGGGGCGCAGGTAACCGGCCTTTTGCAGGGCGCGGAGAATTCCCGGCTCGAGTCCGAATTTGCTAAACGGCATGGCGGGAGAGTGAACCGCGAGGGGGTGGATGACACGGATTTTCCCACCACCTAAGTGGTTGATGAAACCGCGAATTTACGCAAAGGGGCGCGAATGAAGAGGGGATTTTGAGAACTGGGGCAAGCGCGGGAATCCGGCGGGGCGCAGTCAGAATTGCTCGTTGAACATGTAGAGGAAGGCGTCGAGCAGCTTGTCGAAGCGGGGACGGTTTTTCCATTGCTCGAAATCGAGTTCTTCGCACTCCTCCGCGTCCTGCTCGAAGGTGCGCTCAAGTTCGGCGACGGTGACGGGATCGGCGATGCCGACGGTGATCTCGTCGTTGATTTTAAACGAGCGGTCGTCGAAATTGCTCGATCCAATGCCGCACCAGACGCCATCAATGCAGATGATTTTCTGGTGCAGGAGAGTGGTGCGGTAGGTGAAGATGCGGACGCCGCCTTCGAGCAGCCGGCGGTATTGGAAGCGACTCGAGCGGCCTGCCATTTTCTCGTCGGTGGCGCACAGCGCGGGCGTCATGATGCGGACGTCCACGCCGCGTTTTACAGCATGGACAAGAGCCTTGGCACCATTCGGATCGGGCAGGAAATAGGGGTTCTGGATGCGGATGGATTTCTTGGCGTGGGAAATGGCGAGATAATGCAGGACCTGCACGGAGGATGGGCAGCTATCCGGGCGCACGTAAGCTACATGGGCGGAGATCTCGCCGACGGGCTGAATCTCGGGGAATGTGCGCCAGTCGGTGAGCAGCTCGCCCGTCACTTCATTCCAATTTTCCAAAAAGCACGCCTGGATGGAGGAGACGACGGGGCCCTCGATGCGGGCGGTGATGTCGCGGAAGCGCGAGAATTTCTCGCTGCCCTTGAGCCATTCGTCGGTGATGCAGTGGCCGCCGACGAAGGCGAGCGAGCCGTCGATGACAACGATCTTCCGGTGATCCCGGACATTGAGGCGGCCCAGGTTCCCCGGGCTGTAGCGGTGGAATCGGCCGACCTTGCAACCCGCCTGGCGGAGGCGGTCGAGGGTTTTTTCGGACAGGCGGAACGAGCCGGTCGCATCGGAAAGCACGCGCACCTCCAAGCCGCGGCTGCCGGCGGCGACGAGCGCGGCGGTGATGCGATCGCTCGCCTCGCCATCCTGCCAGAGGAAGGTCTCGAAGTGGACGGAGTGCTTCGCATCGCCCATGGCGGCGGTGACGGCGTCGAAATATGCCTCATTCTGGATGAGCGAAACGGCGTTCCCCCCGATAAGAGTGCCTTGGGTGGAGCCGGCGAGAGGCCGCAGCGCCTCTTGGATGGGCAGCTCGGATTCTCCCAGGAAATGGCACTCCCGATGACGGGTGAGCTGCCAGATGATGAAGGCGAGCAAGAGGACGAGCCCGAGCAGCACCGCCTCCAGGGTGGAGAGTGGACCAACGTCGGCGATCGGCAGGAAATGAAATATCACGGTCGCGCGACTGTCGGGAAATCGCCGCTGCCGTCAACCATGTCAGATCGCATCGCGCAGATGAGTCTCCCGCGCGACGCCGGAGCGGTCGATAAAATGGGGCGGGACTTGGAGCATGTTCAACTGGAGCCAGGACTCGGCTTCGTGGCGATTGTCGAAAATCCGGATGCGGTCGGAATAGCGCGACCAGTAGCCAAGCATGCGGACGGTGCCGAAAGTGGTGGAATCTGGAGCGACGAAGGCCAGCCAGCCGGAGGTGCGGTATTCCTTCTGCCGCATGACGAGCGCGAGCCGCAGCACGTCGTTCGCGCTCATATTCAGGCGCGCGCTGCTGAAATCCACCAAACCATGGAATTTCGCCGACCAGCATGGGTCGGATGCCATCGCGAAAATCGTCGCCTTTAAGTCGTCCAGGCCGACATCGCCCTCGTATTCCTCGATGCGCATTCGCCGGGCGGTGTCAATCCGGTAGTTTTCTTCTGTGGGTGTGTACGGACAGCCGGCGGCTAGGAGTTTCATAGGGTGCTTCGTTCTCAGACCGTGAGGACGAGCATTCGTTCAAAAAACACGGCTCCAAATCTTCCTGCAACTAACTGTTTTACAAGCTCTTACGAAAAGGATAATTCCGGTCCATTTCTGCGGGAAATCCCTCGACGAAATACGCGGAATCCGGCGCTCCGGCCGCTGGGGACCGCGTCCCGTTCAGCGGCTGAGGTCTTCCTGATACATCAGCTTAAAGCCGCTCTGGTGGAGCACCGCGACGGCGAATTCGTAGTCCTCGACGTGCATGGCGAGCATCGCGCGGCCCTCGCATCCCGGCAGCAGCGCGTAGGCGAAATCCACATTTGTCTCCGCGATCATGAGCGAATCGAGGCACTGGAGGAGTCCGGGACCGGACTCGCGCATAGCCACCACGACGAGTTCGCAGGTCGTGTGAGGGATGCCTTTTTCCATGAACAGACGCTCCGTGCCGTCCGGGTCCGAGACGACGATCCGGGCAATCGTGGCATCCCGCGAATCCTGCACGCTGAGGCCGATGACCTCGATGGAATGGGAGCGCAGGAGCTTCACCATGGATGCCAGCGCGCCGGCGCGGTTCGGCAGCAGGACGGCGAACTGCCGGACGGGTTCGCCATGGTCGATGATGGTCTCGGATTCCATGCCCGGTTGCATATCTCACCCGCGGGGGCCGTGCAAGCGGATCGTCCTGACGGTTCCGTCGCCAATGTTCCGGGTCACCAACTGGCTCGGGCGGACGTCGGTGACTTCATATTCCGCACCGTCCGGGCCGGAAAATTTCTGGCCCGGCGCGGCGAAGTAGCGGCGGCCGGTGGCGGCGTCCTCGACGAGCGCGACCGGTTCGTGGGAATCGCCGGGGCGGCCGGCCATCCACTCGCGCGTCTCGCCGCCGGCGTTTTTCACCCGGACGACGGAGATTTCCTCGCTGCCATCGTGGCTCGACTTGCTGTCCTCGACACGCCGCCGGGCGCTGACCACGACGAGATCCGTGCCCGGAATGGTGCCGCCGGCGGCAACCGTCACCTCGCGCGGGGGACTGCCAGCCATGGAAAACACAACGGATTCCCCGCGCACCGATTTCACCCGCAACGGCATCGCCCGCTCGCGATAGTGGCGCATCACCAGCGGCTCCGGGGAATCCGGGGATGCTGGAGAAGCCGGATCGGGCGAAGTCGCCCCGCCAAGACGCGCGCCTTCCAGTGAAGCGACCGCCGGCCGGGATGGGGCGGGGCGATTTCCGGTAGGAGCCGGGGCCGGACTCCCTTCCTCCGCAGCAGTGACATACTCGTCCATCGCAGCGGCGATTTCCTGCGTGGTATCCAGCGACAGCTCCGCCGGCAGCGGGTCGCGGGAAATCGTCTCCGCCAGCTCCGGGTGGCCGGCCTCACGGGCGAAATCCGCGGCGGTGCGGCCCTCGGCATCTTCGCCGAAACGGCTGGCGCCGATGTCCATGAGCAGTTGGACGGATTCCTCGTGACCGTTTTCCGCGGCGAGCATCAGCGCCGAGCGACCGTCGTCCATGCGCGCGTAAACCGACGCACCGAAATTCGTCAAAGCGTCGATTTCCTTGGTGCGGCCGAGCATGGCGGCGAGCAACAGCGCGGAGTCCAGATCATCGCGATCATAGGCCGCCAGCTCCGGGACCGCGGCGGATTTCCCGTCACGGACGGCCATCATGAGCGGCCGGAAGCCGTCCTTGTCCTTGAGCAGCGGGTCCGCGCCCTGGCGGAGAAGGTAACGGGCCATTTCCGCGCTGCCCCCGGAAATGGAGGCCATCAGCGGGGTGCGCTCGTCGGCTCCGCGGACGTCCACGGGCACGCCGCTGTCCAGCAGGAAATCCGCGGCTTCCAGCGCACCCGCCGCGGCGGCGGCGTGCAGCGCGCTGTCGCCGGCGGCGTCTTTCGTGGACTTGTCGAAGCCACCGGCCACGAATTTCCGCAACGCGGCCACATCGTTCTCCCGGCTGGCGCGGAACCAGCCATCCGCAGTCAGATCGTAGCCGGCTTCCTTCAAATCGGTGCGCGCGGAATTCTGCTTCTGCCGCTGGCAAGAAGGTGGCGCGGTGAGCAGGATACCCGCCGCGGCGGCTGTCGCGAGGCCGCTGGTGATGCGATTCATGCGGGCTGGATTACTTCGGATCGCCTAAGCGTTCAACCCCGAACCCGGCATCGCGACAATGGCGGTAATCCGGCAGATCCCGTCCCGGATGACAAACCGCACGTCGTGGCCGCACAGCCCCGCGCCGAAAGTTCGCTCCGCGTCCGAAGTGCGGGTGGCCGGCCGCGGATCGAGCGACAGCGCCTGGTAAATCACTTCCCGCGCGCGCGTTGGCAATGCCTTGAAAGCCACAGCCGCGCTTGCGTCGATTTCCACCGGCAGCCGCGGCGGCGCAACTCTGGCAAACCCACCCGAGGCACTTGGAATCGCCTCGGCATAAGGAAGATACGGCTTCACATCGTAAATCGGCGTGCCGTCCAGCAGGTCCAGCCCGCCGAGCGCGAGCACCGGTCCGTCCGGCGTGTCCGTGTCGATTTCCTCCAGCCGCACCAGCGAAAGCCCCAAGCCGTTCGGACGGAACGTCGAGCGGCTGGCGAATACGCCGACGCGCTCATTGCCACCCAGCCGCGGCGGTCGCACCGTCGGTTTCCAGCCGCGCCCGGCGGTCTGGTGGAACCCGAAAATCAGCCACAGATGGGAAAATCCCGTCAAGCCCCGCACCGCCTCCGGGCTGCGGAACGACGGATGGAAAACGAGACGTCCCCAAGCCGCCGGGCACAAACCGGGCTGCCTGGGGACGCCGAATTTTCCCCCAAAGCACGAACGGACCGTGGCAATGGGTTCGAGGGTCATTTCAAAGGGATCAGCAAAGCGCCCGGAATTCCCTCATCCAATGTTGCGAGAAATCCTCCCACACTGTCGGCCAGTTCAAGCAAATGGGCGTCGGTTGTGTTTGAAGCATTGCGACACCAAGGCGGCCACACGGAAGTTGCCGACTGATCGTCTGCCACGAAAACACGAGACATCCCCAAGTCATCCAACAACCCCTTCAGAGTTTCTGTCGCCTTTGAGACTGAGGCCCTACCGCCACTTCGTAGGACGGAAACCCTGACGAATCCGAGTTCCGGAATCGCGGAGGTCAGGATCTCCGTCGTTGGTTCAGCCATCCTTAAAGATACCCATACTGCGACCCCATCATGATGCACATGGTCCTGCCATCCCAGAGCCACAAGTGCATTCACGTCTAGCAGATATCGCATCAAGGAAAGTCGGAAAGCATTTCCTTAACAGACTCATTCGTCAGCGGCGGGGCGCCGGGAAGACCCTCGAAAATACGAGCGCCTGTGAATTTACACCGCACGATCCGCACCGGGCTTTCTTCGTTTTTTGGCGGAATTGCACGGCTGCGAAGGTAGGTGACCAAATTCTTCCGTTCTGCCTCCGCTTGGGCGCGTATTTCGCTCGCCTCGTCGGAGGTTACCTCGAACTTCAGAGTTTCCATGGAAATCAATCTATGGTTCGCAGCCGGGTCGGCAAGGGTTTTGCCGAATCAGCTCACCGTGTTTTGAAGTGGATGCTGGTGCGGACGACGGCGCCTTCTTTGCGGGTTTGGATGGTCAGGTTATCCACATCATCGAGGACGGCGATGCCTTCTTTGATAAGGCGCTGCTGCTCGGCCGGCATCGGGCCTCCCATGAGTTCCGCGGAGTTTTCATTCACGAGCTGGAACGTCTGATCGGCGTATTTCTGGAGAGCCTTGAAGTTGACGCTCATGTAGAAGCCTTTGCGGTCGGAATTGCCGGTGTTGGCTTGATTCATGAGGTCGAGGGCCTGATTTTTGGAGGTCGATGCCACGAACCACTTGTCCGAAACGGTCACGGAAGGCAGGAAATCTTCCGTCAGGAACGGCATCGGGAAGAACCAGGTGATTTTCCCGTCTTTCTCGGACGAGAGCGGCTTTTGCATCGGGATGTCCTGGCCGGTCATCTCGCTGATCTTGGCGAGCGTGCCTTTGAGGGTGGTGTCCATTTTGTCCCACGAGGCGGAAACTTTCGCGCGGTCGGTGACGGGGGCGATCATGGAAATCCGCGGCACCTTGGCCTTGTCCACAACGACTTGCGGGATGCCGGGGACGGCGGGCGCGCTGCCTTGGAGATCGATGACAAAGGCGCGCTCGGTGCCGAGACCGCCTTGGAAATCGTCACTATAGGCATCCCAGAGCGCGACGACATCGGCGCGGAATTTCGTATCGAACATGGTCGCCATTTCCTTGAACTGCGCCATTTCGCTCTCGGCGGCGGGCGTTTGGGAAACCTTCATGCTCAGGGCGTAGGCGCTCTGCAGGACCGCTTCCGCATATTCGCGGGCTTTGAGACCGTAGGCGGCGTCGCCCGTGACATCGGCAAAGAGCAGGACATCGGGGGAATCTCCCAGACTGGCGAGCTTGTTGGGGGATTCCCAGTCGATCATGCCGGCGTCGGAACCGCTGTATCCCTCGATTTGCAGGCCCTCCTCGAAGAACGCGACCATGCCGGACGAGCCGAAGGTGGCGAGCTTGCGCAGACCAGCCTCGCGCTCGGCGACCATTTGGAACAGCGCGTCGAGATCGCGGGTGTCGCCGAGACCATCGGCACCGGCGATGCCGTCGCGGAGGCCATTGGTCACATCGGCAAGTCCGCCGGAGTTTTTCGCAATGCTCTCCACCGCTTCCTTGCGGGTGTAGCTGAGCGCTGCGAGCTGCTTGTCAGAGTAGGCATCGCTGAAAGCGAGCGCCTCGGAAGCGACGAGCGAGGAATCCAGCCCCTCGGCAAAGCGCAGGTCCTCCTCAGCGCCGCCGAGGAAAAGCACGATGTAATCGCCGATGGTGCCGCTGACGACGATGAGGTCTTTCGTGGCGATGGTGGCGAGGAGGCGGTCGGTCGTTTCCGCGCCGATTTCCTCGTCCATGCTCGCGCGGCCCTCGGCCATCTGGGCGGAAATCTTGGCGCCGATGATTTTGGCTCCTTCAAAAGTAGAGCCGCCTGCCTCGATTTTGACAGGCTCGGCCATGCCGTTGCCCATCATGTTCACATTTTCGACCATCGCGGCCATTTGCATGGCGGCGGAGGCCTTGGTTTCCGGTGTGGCGCGGAAAGCAAAATAAACGGGCGGCATTTTCAAACGCTCAAGCAGCGCCACGCCGGAATCGGGATCCTTGAGCAGGTCCTGCGCGATTTCCGGGCCGTAGCCGCCGGTGAAGGACTCGGCAATGGTCGAGCTATCTCCGGATTTCGCCGCGGCCGCAAAGGCGCGGGAGAGGTTCCGCATTTGGAAGTAGGTCATGCGGCGGTTGACCGTGAGCAGGTTCCCGATTTGGAGGCTGGTATCCTTGCCCAGCGCGATGGTGAATTCTTTCTCAAAGAGAGCGGCCGGACCTTGGGCGTCCATGTCGTCGCCGGGCACTGCATCGGCATCGGGGATGCCCGCGATGCCGGCATCCGCCGGATCGGCCGCGGGCATTTCTTCGGGAGCCACGGTTTCCTGTTCGGCGTCCGTCGGATCCATCTCCTCGTCGTCCATCTCCTGATCCGGCGCCGGAGCGATTTCGGCTCCGCCCATGCCGCCGAGGCCGGACTCGCGCTGGATCATCTGCCAGAGCTTGGAATTCTTCAGTTTGGCCGCGCTTTCGCTGCCATTGTAGAACGCGAGGATCTGCTCGGTGTCCTGCGGCATGTATTGCACGAAGCCGAGCTTGCCAGCGCGCTGCTCCGCGCTCAGGTCGGTGACCTCCGCCTTCTCGACGGGCGGCACGGGGACTTCGCCCGGAGCCGTGCTTTCCGCGACGGGGGCTGGCGTGCTCTCCGGTGCCGCGGTTTCCTTCGTTTTCTGATCGCAGGCGGCAAGGCCCAAAGCCGCGGCGGAGATCAACAACCAATTCGCTCGATTTTTCATAGAGGCCCCCAGCTAGGACGCCCGCAAGGCCGCAGGCAAGCGGATTGGTCCCGCTCTGGTTCGAAAAATCGCACGGGCCGGGCAGCCCGGCCGGTTCAGGCTCCGGCGGTGCTCACCTTGCCGAGCACTTCCACGCGCACCTTGACGACGCCGCGATTGACGAAGCCGAGGCGCTCGGCGGCGCCGATCGTCACGTCAATGATGCGGCCTTTCACATACGGCCCGCGGTCGGTGATGGTGACAATTTCGCTGCGGCCGTTGTCCTCGTTGATGACGCGGACCTTGGTGCCCATGGGCAGGGTTTTATGGGCGGCGGTGGCGGCAGTGTTGGAGAGGCGCTGGCCGCTCGCGGTGGTGGTGCCGTAGTTCGTGCGAATGGAATACCAGGATGCCTTGCCGTGCTGAACGGATTCCACGGGATACCGCGGGACCGTCAGGTCGGCTTGTTTTCTGGAGTTCGCTTTCCCGACTGACGCGCAGCTTGGAAGGAGGATGACGCCGGCGATTGCCAGGGCCACGGAGTTGATTTTCCGGGTCATGTTCATCGTGTTTAGTCCCCTTTGGGGCGCGGCTCTCTAGGAGCCGTGCCAGGGGGTGACAAGGAAAATCTGCCGTGCGCCGGAACCGCGCGAATCCTTTCCGTTGCAGGAGATTCGAGCGCTTCTTTCAGAAATCCTGATGAAATTTTCCGCAGATTTCGCGAGATCCGCGGTCACGGAGCCTTGTCCCAGCGCGCGCTTTCCAACCGCCAGCCGTCTTCGCCTTTCCGCCAGTCGAAGGTCACTTCATAGGCGCCGTCCGCCGGTCGGTAGGCGGGCAGTTCGACCATGCCGTCGAGGCTGGCGACAATCTCGGCGGTGTCTCCGGTGATGGTCATGGAGCGGATTTCCCGAAGCTCGAATTTCGTCTGCTTGGCCTGGTCGCAAAGCCAAGAAAACGCGGATTCCAGTTCGTCGCGGTCGAAGGTGCCATTGGCCTCGCCGATCGTCGGGGTCTCCAGCCGGACGCGCGGTGCGAGGATTTTGTTGAGGGAATAGGCACCGGCATGGCGGCTGACACGGCCGGTGCCGGCGTCGAAGGTCAGCGTCTCGAGAAGCGACTTGGTGCGCCGCTTGAGCACCTGCTCCGGCTGGAAATACCAATAACCCAAGGCGGCGAGAAGGACGGCGGCGGCGGCTGCGATGGCGATGCGTTTCATGGGTTTTCTTGGTGCTTGTTGGGATCGTAGAAGATGCGGATGTCGGCCTTGTCGGTGCCGAGGAGCTGCTGGGCGCGCTTGAGGGCGGCGCGGGTCGAGAGGTTCGGGTTCCGCGGGTTGGTCAGGAAGATGTTGCTCTCTCCCGAGTGGGGTTCGCAACCTTCCTGGAGCGTTTCCAAAATCCCGGATTTCTTCAGCACCCGATAGACCTCCCGCGTCGCGCCGGAAACGATGAGGTGCAGCCCCCGGCCGCGCATGAAATGGATGAGGTCCTCCAGCGCCATGACGCTGGTGGCGTCGAGATGGCGGGCGTTTTTCAGACGCAGCACGATCACTTGGATCGCCGGATCGGAGACGGTCCGCTGGATTTGCGTGCGGAACAGCTCGGCCGCTCCGAAAAACAGGTCGCCCTCCACGTGGACGATGGAAATCGCGGGGATGGGCCGCTGCCGCTTCTCGCCCATTTCCCGCAGCTCGCCGGCCTCGCTGAACTCATATTCAATGAGATACGGCCTACTCGCCTTGCGCAAGAAGAGCGTGATGGATATTGCCACCCCGATGAAAATGGCAACGTTCAGCGGTGCCAGCAGCGTCGCGATGAAGGTGAGGATCAGCACCGCCGCGTCGTCGCCGGTGGAGCGCAGGCAGATGCGGATGTGGCGGAGATTGAAGAGCGAGAGCGACAGTGCGCTGACCAGCGCGCCCAACGCCGCCTTCGGCACGAAATCAATGAGCGGCAGCCCCCAGCCGACCGACGCGGCGATGGCGACTGCGGCTACCGCGGAAAGCGCGCCTGAGTAGAGCGAGGCGAAGCGGGTTTTCGCTCCGGATTCGTAGTTCAGGCTCGAGCGCGTCAGCGACCCGGAAGCCGGCATGCCGCCGGCGAAGGACACCGCGAGATTCGCCATGCCGACTGAAAACATGTCCTGATTCACGTCCGGCCGGTCGCCGGTGCGGGAGGCCAAGGTCTTGGCCATCAGCGTGTTCTCCAGCGACGCGAGGAACGCGATTGCGAAGGCGATGCTCAGCAAATCCGAAATGTCTTTGAAGACCTCCGCGCGGAACAGGTGCGGCATTTTGAACATCAGGTCTTCGAAGCCGAAGGTCCGGAAAGTATGCGCGTGCTCGAAGAACGCGTGCTTCGCATGGATTTGCGAACCAAACGCGGCGGAGGAAATCACCAGCGCCAGTGCGAAAGCCGGCCAGCCGGGTCGCCATTTCCTGATCCCTGCGAAGATCGCCAAAGTCCCGCCCGCAATGATCAGCGACGCCTTGTCGGTGTGCGACAGCGCTTTGGCCAGCCCGACGAGCAGCCCAATGAAGGTCGAGGACGAACCGCCTTTGATGAAATCCTCCACGCCAAGGACCGGCTTGAGCTGGTTCGCCACGATGAGCACGGCCGCGCCGGAAATGTAGCCGACGAGCACGCTGCGGGAGATGTATTGCAGCAAATCCGCCACCCGCAGCAGCGCGCCGGCCACGGCGATGATCCCGACCATCAGCACCAGCAGCGGAATCAGCTCGCTCCAGCGGCCCGAGAGTTCCGGATTCGCCGAGAAAAAGCTGAAAAGCATGAAGGCCGTGGCGTTTGTCGGCCCGAGGACGGTGTGGCGGGAGCCGGCGAAAAGCGGCGCCACCAAGGCCGCCACCGCCGTGCTCACGATCGCGTAAACCACCGGCAGTCCCGCGATCGCCGCAAAGGCAAGCGCCTGAGCCAGAGCGAGCAGCGTGACATTCGCCGCCGCCCACGAATCGCCTCGGAATTTCCTCAAATCGTAATTGCGCGCCTCGCGGAGAAAGGGCGCCAGCTCGATCCGGTCGGTCGCGAAGAACACCCGGACATCCCGGCCGGCCTTGCGGATCGTGGTGACGAATTTCATGCGACCCGCTCAGGACTAGCGGAAGCGGGCGCGGCGGAAAAGGTATATTCCAAGCGCGACGCACGCCACATTCGGCGCCCACAGCACCGCCATCGAGGCCACGCCGTCGTCCACCTGATCCGCCAGAATCGTGGTGAGGAAATAACCCGTGCCGATCACCAGGCTGAGCACCAGCCCGCGCGAGGTGTCCCGCCGTCGGGTTTGTAGTCCGAGCGGCACCGCGATGAACGAAAATGCCAGGCACGCCATCGAAAACGAATATCGCGAAGCCAGCTCCGCGCGCAGCTTCGCCTTCTTCGTGTCGGAAAGGTTGCGGTTGGTCGCCAGCTCGTAGCGGATGCGGTCGTTGGACATCGCGTTGGGCTTCATGCTCGGAGTTCCGGCGTCCTTCGCGTTGATGAGCAACGGCTCCGCGCGGCCGGCGAGGGCCACCCGGATTTCCCCGTTCTCGTCGTAGCTTTCCGAGAAGGCGTCTTCCAGCTTGATCCGGAGCTGGCTTTTCTGCCGATCCACCGTGATCGCCGCGCGCTTGGCGTGGACGTATGTCGGCCGCACGTCCGGCGCGTTTTTCCCGGGCAGCACGTAGAAATGGAATCCGGTAACCCATTCGCCGTCCCGCCCTTCCACCAGCAGCTTCTGCACTTCCGAGCTGTCGCCTTTGAAAATCTGGGTGATGCCTGGCTTCAGCAGCGAAGCCGGATCGCGCGCCGCCTGTTCGTAAATCAGCTTGGTCGTCGAATCCCGCGCGAACGGCACCACGTTCAGATTCAGCCACAAGCTCAGCAGCGAAAGCGCCCCTCCAATCACGAAAACCGGCGCTGACAGCCGCACCAGCCCAAGCCCCGCCACCCGGAAGCTCGTGATCTCATGATTTACCGACAGCCTCCCGAACACCAGCAGCACGGCGGAGAGGAATCCCCATGGGATCGTATAAATCAGCGACATCGGGAGCACCCCGATGACGAACCGGAGCACCATTCCTGGCGGCAGCCTTTTGTCCACCAGCAGCGTCTGGATTTCCCGGTAGAGGTTCCCGAAAACCAGCACCACCCCCAGCACGATGACCGCGTAAAGCGTGCCCTTGAGCACCTGCCGGCCGATGTAGAGATCCGAAATGCGCATGGGGTGGCGGAACTTTGCGAAGCCCCTCCGCGGCTGTCCAGACTGGAGAAATCCGCTGGATTGTGGCGTGTTGCCTCATTGAAGCGGACACCGAAAAGATTTCCGGGATGGGAAAAGGAAGCCCCGTTGCCTCACAAGTGGGGACACCATGGCGCCAGTCATGGCCATGAGTGAAAAGAGTATCGAAGAATACACCAAAAAGATGCGCGGCAGATACGCGCGGATGACGGGGCGCAAAGCCCGGGGCAGCCTGCTCGACGAGTTTGTCGAAGTGACCGGCTGGGAGCGCAAACACGCCAACAAAGTCCTCCTCGGGATCAAGCGGCGGCGAGGTCGGCGCGGCAAGCGTGGTGCGCCACGGAGCTATGGAAAGCCCGTCTGCGAAGCGCTCAAAACCTGCTGGCTCGCCATGGAACAGCCTTGCGGCAAGCGCATGAAAGACATGCTCCCGCTTTGGAGCGCGCACCTGGATTGCACCGGGGAAACCCGAATCCAACTGGGGAAAATCAGCGCCGCGAGCATCGACCGACTGCTCAAAGACCACAAGGTTACCGCCGGGAAAAAGATCCGCCCGCCCAAGCCCGCCAGTGCGGTCAAAGCCCTCGTCGAAGTCCGCGCCCGCAGCTGGGACACCGGGGAAACCGGCTGGACCGAAGTGGACACCGTCGCCCATTGCGGCGGGAACATGGGTGGGGATTTCATCTGGACACTCACCAGCGTGGAGATCTCCAGCGGCTGGACGGAGTTACGCGCCGTGTGGAACCGCGGCCAGCACGCCACCTTCGAGGGATTGGAATCGATTTGGGAAAGCCAGCCCTTCGATCTGCTAGGGGTGGACAGCGACAACGGCGGCGAGTTTTTGAACTACCACCTCTACGAATGGTTCAAAAAGCACGGCATCCACCAAACCCGCTCGCGCCCCTATTTCAAGAACGACCAGGCCTACGTGGAGCAGAAAAACCATACCCACGTCCGGCAGTTCCTCGGCTACGACCGGCTCGAACACCGCGGGCTGCTAGATGGCCTCAACGACCTCCTCAAGCTCCGCAGCCTGTGGCGCAACCTCTTCTGCGTGACGATGAAACAGGAAAGCAAACACCGTGAAGGGAGCCGTCAGATCCGTCGCCATGAAAAGATCGGGCGGACCCCCGCGCAGCGCCTCATCGACAGCGGTCAGATCCAGGAAGCCCAGATAAGAAGACTCCAAAAGCTCCTGGCCGACCACAATCCCTTCGAGATGTGCAAAGCCATCCGCGCCTTGGAAAACCGGTTCTGGAGCCACCGGGGAGAACTTTACCGGCAGGAGGCGGAGGAAGAGCGCCTTGCCCTTGCGGGGGGGGGTGGGCGCCGCCGGCCACACCCCCCCCCCGGCCCCACACCCACACAAACCCCACCCAACAAACACCCGCCTCTCCGGTGGGGTCGGTTTGGGGGCACGG
>JBBSUD010000004.1:0-73199 GCA_038235225.1 Verrucomicrobiales bacterium | reverse complement strand
CTTTGGATTGCGAAGCCCGAGCCGAAGCAAATCCAAAGCGGTGTCGCGGCCGGCGGCCTTGCCACCGCACTCCAAAGGGACTGCGGCTGTGCAAACTCCTTCCTTGTGTCCCGCCCCCGTTTTACCCAGCTTTCCAACCATGCCGGAACCTCACTGGCCGCATGCCCCGCATCACCATCTCGGCGAGCGCGGAACGTTCATTGTCACCGCCGGCACATGGGGTAAATGCCATCGGTTCTCCGGCAGCGCACGTTTGGAGGTGCTTCATCGCGGCCTGCTCGCCGTCGCGGAGGAGTTCGAATGGCGATTGGAAGCATGGGCGGTTTTTTCGAATCACTATCACTTTGTCGGCCACTCTCCGGCCGATTCCACAACCCTTTCTCCCATGCTGGGGAAGCTAAATGAACGCACCGCGAAATGGGTGAATTCGCTCGATGCCGCACCCGGCCGGCAGGTATGGCATAACTTCTGGGAAACGAGTCTCACCCACGAGAAATCCTATCTTGCGAGATTGCATTATGTGCATCGCAACGCTGTCCGCCACGGCTTGGTGCTCACGCCCGCGGCCTACCCATGGTGTTCCGCAGGCTGGTTCGAACGCGTAGCGACTACAGCGCAGGTGAACACAATTTACAGTTTCAAGACCGACAAGCTCAAGGTGCTGGACGACTACGAGCCGGATGCGGACTGGTGACAGCCGGCGCGACCAATGGCCGTGCGCCGCACCCTGGAGTGCGGTGGGAAGCGCAGCGCCACACCGCTTTGGATTGCAAAGCACCGCTCGAAGACACCGCCGAAACTATCGCAATCCAAAGCGGTGTCGCGGCCTGCGGCCTTGCCACCGCACTCCAAAGGGGCGGCGCTTCGCGACGCGGCTTAGGCGAGTTCCGCCAGCACGCGGGCTACCGGCAGGCCCATGACGTTTTCGTAGCTGCCGGAAATCCTAGCAACGATGAGATCACCGCTTTCCTGAATGCCGTAGGCGCCGGCTTTGTCGAGCGGGTTGGCGACGGCGAAATAGGCGTCGATGGCCGCTTCGTCGAGATCGCGGAAGGTGACCTCCGTGGTTTCGTGAAATCGGGATTTCGCTCCGCCGGGCCGGATTACGCAGACGCCGGTGATGACTTGGTGCGCGCGGCCGGACAGGCGGCGGAGCATCGTCCGGGCTTCGGAGAGATCGCGCGGTTTGCCCAGTGGTTCGCCATCGATGAAGACCAGCGTGTCCGCGCCGATGACCGTGGTATCGGGCCGGATTTCCGCGACTGCGGCGGCTTTTAGCTCGGCATTGGTTTCGCAGAGCGTGCCGGGATCCATGGCGGCGTCGTGGATTTCCTCTGCGGGCGAGGCGACGGTTTCGAAGGTCAGCCCGGCGGCTTCCAGGAGTTCGCGGCGGCGCGGGGAGGACGAGGCGAGAATGATCGGCATGGTCGGGAAATGGACGGGAATTCCCGCGCGGGCAAGACCGGCGGATTTCACAACGGCCAGACCCACAGAATCATCGGCACGCTCACGGCCAGCACGATGACCTCCAGCGCGATGCCCAGCCGCCAGTAATCCCCGAAGCGGAAGCCGCCGGGGCCGAGGATGAGCGTGTTGTTCTGGTGGCCGATGGGCGTGAGAAAGGCGCACGACGAACCGACCGCCACCGCCATGAGAAATCCGTCCGGCCGCACGCCGAGCTGGAGCGCCATGCTGATCGCGATGGGGCACATGACCGCCGCGGTGGCCGCGTTGTTCATCAAATCCGAAAGGAACATCGTGACCACGAGCACCACCATCAGCGCGGCGACGGCATGGCCCGGCCCAAGCGCGCCGAGCGCCCCGCGAGTGAGCGCGTCGGCGGCGCCGGTCGTCGCCATGGCGTCGGCGACGGGCAGCATCGCGCCGAGCAGCACGATTACCGGCCAATCGATCGCCGTGTAAATCGAGCGCACCGGCACGATTTTCAGGACGACGAACGCCAGCGCGCCGGCTGCGAATCCGATCGCCGTCGGCACCAGCCCGAAGGCCGCCGCCGCGACGGCCAGCGCCATCACCAGCGAGGCGAGCAGTGCCTGGCCCTTTTTCGGGACACGGATGTCGCGGGTGGCCAGCGGCAGGCAGCCGTATTGCGAGGCAAAGCCGGAAATCGCCTCCGCGGCGCCCTGCACCAGCAGCACGTCGCCCGCTTGGATTGGCATCGAGCGCAGTCGGCTCACCTTGCTGCTGCCCTGGCGGGAAATCGCCAACAGGTTGATGCTGTAGCGCGTCCGCAATTCCAGGTCCCGCGCGGTGCGGTCCACCAGCGGCGCGTTCAGCGAGACGACCAACTCCTGCACATGGATTTCATCCGAGAAAATCGCGTCCCGCCGCGCGCCCTCTCCCAGCTCCGCGACGGCCTCGGGGATTTCCGGCTCCGGCTCGGATGCCACGTCCTCCACCAATTTCAGCCGCAAGCTGGAAAGCGCCGTCGCCAGTGATTCCGGCTCCACTTCGATGACCAAGATGTCCCCCGCCCGCAGCATCCGGTGCGGATGCGGCGCGGCGATCCGCACCTCGCGCCGCACCATTCCGACGATTTGCGCGTCCGCCTCATCGAGCATCCTGCCGACCTCGCGGACTTTTTTATCGGCCGCGCGGCTGCCCTCGACGATGCGGACCTCGCTCAGGTATTTCCCGGAAACGAAGCTGCCGCTATTCGGCGCCTGCCGCTTGGGCACGAGCCGCCAGCCGATCAGGCCCACGAAAAGAACGCCCGCCATCGCCACCGCCAGCCCGACGGGCGTGAAATCGAACATCGCATACGTCCCCAGCCCCGCCTTCGCCCGGAAGCTCGATACGATGAGATTCGGCGGCGTGCCGATCAGCGTCGTCATGCCGCCGAGGATGGAGCCGAAGGCCAGCGGCATGAGAAATCGGCCGGGCGGCAAACCGCGCTTGTCCGCCATTTGAATGGCCATCGGCATCAGCAGCGCCAGCGCGCCCACGTTGTTCATGAAGCCGGAAAGCAGCGCCGCCATCCCGATGAGCGACAAAATCGTCAACGTCGTCCCGGCGGATTTCGGCAAAACCCGCTGCGCCACCGCGTCCACCGCGCCGGTGATTTGCAGGCCGTGCCCGAGCAGGAGCACGCACGCCACCGTGATCACCGCCGGGTGGCCGAAGCCTGAAAACGCCTCCGCCGCCGGCACCACTCCCAAGCCGACGCAGGCGAGCAACGCGGCAAGCGCCACCAAGTCGTGCCGCCAGCGCCCCCACAGGAACAGCCCCATCGCCGCCGCCAGAATCGCCATGATCGTCCATTGCGGGGCGGTCATGCGGGGAAACGGCGTGTGTTAGGCACTCCGCGATAGTGTGCCGCCACGGCCGCCGCGCAATTCGGAAAATCGCTCCGCCGCCCGCAGCGCCGCCGCCGCCGGCGAACAATTTTTTGACAAGCGCCGCCCCGCCCGCTATCCCGCCCGCCCCGCACTGGGTGCAGTAATCCCCGGCGGCAAATCAACAACACACGTCCACCACGTCATGGCCAAGAAAACCACGCTCAAAGCAGCTACCCGCGCACGCACCGGCTCCGGCCGCCTCAACCAAATGCGCCGCGAAGGGTGGATCCCGTCCGTCATTTACGGCCGCGGCACCGAGAACCTCAACCTCAAGGTGGACGCCAAAACCTTCTCCGACCTCCTCGCCCGCAGCTCGTCCGAGAACATCATCGTCAACTTGGAAATCGAGGGCGAAGGCACCCGGCTCGCCTTCCTCCAATCCGTCCAGCACGACAACCTTTCCGGCGTCACCCTTCACGCCGATTTCCGCGCCATCGACGACAAAACGGAAATCAAAGCCAACATCCCGACCCACCTCAACGGAGAATCCGCGGGTGTGAAAGCCGGCGGCCTCGTCGAGCAATACGTCCACGCCATCGAAATCACCTGCCTGCCCAACGACCTGCCCGAGACCCTCGAAGTCGATATCAGCAAGCTGGAAATCGGCGATTCCCTCCACATCGGAGACATCACCTACCCCGATGGCGTCCGCCCGATGCAGGCCGATGACGTCGTCGTCGCCCACATTGGCAAGCCAGCCGCCGCGGTTTCCGAGGAAGCCTCGGAGACGCCCGCCGCGCCCGTGGCCGCCAAGGCAGCCCCGGCCAAGGCAGCTCCGGTCAAAGCACCTCCGGCCAAGGCCTGATCCGCAGAGCGGAAATTCAATTCGAAGCGCCCGGCCCGCACTTGCGGTCCGGGCGTTTTTGCGAACCGGGGCTTGGCGGATGCAATCCGCCGCCACGGACTGGAATTAGACCAACTGCGTCTCCACCAGCAGCTTGTACGTTCCGTCGCGGGCGAGCAACTCGCCGTGGGTGCCGGCTTCGACAATGCGCCCATGGTTGATTACCAAGATTTTATCGGCGTGGCGGACGGTCGAAAGGCGGTGCGCGATGACGAGGCTGGTGCGGCCGATCATGAGGCGCTCAAGGGCCTCGTTGACGGCGCGCTCGCTCTCGGAATCCAGCGCGGACGTTGCCTCATCGAGCAGCAAAATCCGCGGATTTGCCAAAATCGCGCGGGCAATGGCGATGCGCTGTCGCTGGCCACCGGAGAGCTTGGTCCCGCGCGGGCCGACGATGGTGTCGTATTTGTCCGGCAGCTCGCAGATGAAGCTGTGGGCGTTGGCCATGTGGGCGATCGCGGAGATTTGCTCGCGGGTCGCGCCTGGATTCCCGTACTCGATGTTCTCCAGAATCGTGCCGCCGAAGAGCATCACTTCCTGCGGCACGATCGCCATTTGCGCGCGGATGCAGGGCAGCGCGATTTCCGCGGCATCGCGGCCATCGAAGAGGATTTGCCCGAGCTCCGGGTGATGAAAGCCGAGAATCAGCGAGAAAATCGTCGATTTCCCCGCGCCGGACGGGCCGACCAAAGCAACGCGCTGGCCCGGCTGGACGGTGAAATCGATGTCGTGCAAGACCGGTGCTTCCGGCCGCGACGGGTAGTGGAAGGTGACGCGCCGGAACGCCAGCGAACCATTCAGCTTCATGCCTTGGTCGCCACCAACTCGCTCGACGGGTTCGTCGAGGATTTCTCGCAGCCGGTCGGTGGCGCCGGCGGTTTGCTGGAATTGGGAGACGATTTCCGGGAAGGACCCCAGCGAGGCGCCGACGAAAATCGAGAACAGGATGAAGGCGGCGAAGTTCCGCCAATCGATTTCCCCGTGGGCATACATCCGCGCGCCATACCACGTGACAAACGCGATCGTGCCGAACAGCGCGAAGATGATGAAGGCCAGGAAAGCGGCCCGATGCCGCGCGCCGCGGACGGTGACGTCAAAGAACCGGGCAAGCGCGCGATCGTAGCGTTTGGCCTCAAACTCCTCATTCCCAAAGGCTTTCACGTCGGCGATGGATTGCGTGGTTTCCTCGATCACGGTGCCGGCCTCGTTCAGCGAATCCTGCGCGTCCTTCGAATAGCCGCGGACTTTCCGGCCGAAAAAGGCGATGGCCAAGACCACGATCGGCACGCTGCCGAGCATGATCAACGAGAGCTTCCACGAGGCCACGAAGATGAAAATCAGCCCGCCGACGAGGATGACGGTGTGGCGGACGGCTTGCGGCACGGCATTGAGCAGCGTTTCGCGGACAATGCCGAGATCGGCCGAAATCCGGTTGCTGAGGGCGCCGGAACGCTGTTCTTGGTAGAACCGGACCGGCAATTTCACGATGTGCGCGAAGATGTCGCGGCGGAGTTCGTTGAGCGCCGCCTCACCGGAGCGGATGAAGCCCTGCACGCGGAAAAACGCGATGAACGACTGCACCGCCAGCACCCCCACGAGCATCAGCACGATGCGGTTCGCCCGCTCCACGACAAGCGCCGGATCGACGCCTTGGCGCATGGCATCGGCCGGATTTCCGATCAGCTCCTTGAGGAACCACGGGAACGCCAGCGACATGATCGCCGTGAGAAACAGGGCGATCATCGAGGGGATGAAGACGGCCTTTTCCCGCATGAGATACCCGAGAATCCAGCGGTGCGAGGAGATCGGCCTCTTCAGTTTCGGCTCGGACATGGGCGGAGGGGAAGCAAATGCCGCCGCCGCCGTCAATGGCTGGATGCGCCGGTTGGGGTTGCGCCGGCAGCGGGAATCCGCCAAGAACGCCGGCCATGACAGGACGGGAAATTCGCGATGCGCTGGACCGCGCCGGGGTGCTGCCGAGCAAGCAGCTTGGCCAGAATTTCCTCACGGACCCGAACATGGCGCGGTGGATTTGCGCGCAGTTGGAAATCGCGCCGGATGACGCCGTGGTCGAGGTGGGGCCGGGCGTTGGGTCGCTCACGGAGCACCTCATCGGACAAGTGCGGCGATTGATACTCATCGAATTCGACGCGCGGCTGGCGGTGGCGCTGGTGGAGAAATACCGCGGCGAGCCAACGGTGGAAATCCATCATGCGGACGCGGCGAAATTCGACGGCAGGACGCTCTTCAAACACCGGCCGGTGAAATTTCTCGGCAATCTCCCCTACTCGTGCGGCGGCGCGATCATGAAAAACCTGCTGTCCCGACCGCATCCGTTCAGCCGGGCGGTCATCATGCTACAAAAGGAGGTTATCGACCGGCTGGCGGCGAAGCCGGGCACCAAGGACTACGGCATCCTCAGCCTGCGGACGCAGGCGAATTGGGAGGTCCGCCCGCTGCGAACCGTGCCGCCCGATGCGTTTCACCCCCCGCCGAAGATCGATTCCAGCGTCGCCGTGCTCACGCCGCGGGCGGACGGGCTGCCGGTTTTCGATTACCGGCTGTTCGACGAACTCGTCCGCCGCGGTTTCGCCCAGCGGCGCAAGCAGCTCCGGAAACAACTGCCCGACGGCCCGCCGTGGGAGGAAACCGCCGCCGCGCTCGGCGTGCCACCGACCACGCGCGCCGAGGAACTCACTCTGGCGCAATGGATTGACCTGACCCGGGCCTACGATCCGCACCCGCTGAAGCACGCGCAGGACGCGGAGGAAATCTTCGATGTGGTGGACGCGGACGACGTGGTCCTCCGCCAGGCGACGCGCGGCGAGGTCCACGCCGGCAGGCTGGTCCACCGCGCCGTCCACGTATTCGTTTTCAACAAACGCGGCGATTTGCTCCTCCAAAAACGTTCGTCGCTCAAGGACTTGTGCCCCGGCCTGTGGGATTCCAGCGTCTCCGGCCACCTCGATGCCGGCGAGGATTACCCCGCCGCCGCCCGCCGCGAACTGGCGGAGGAAATGGGGATTTCCGCGGAAGCGGAGGAGATTGCGAAACTCGCGCCAAGCGAGGAAACCGGCTGGGAACACGTCCGCCTCTACCGCGCCCGGCACGATGGCGCGCTGCGATTCCCGGCGGCCGAGGTGGAGGCGGCGGTGTGGTTCCCGATGGACGAGATCGACGCATGGGTGGCGACCCAGCCTGACGATTTCGCGCCGGGATTCCGGCAGTGCTGGGCAGCGTTCACGGCTCGATGAACGACAGGCGCACGCCGATTTTCCCGGCTAGGATATAGGCGTCGTGAGCATTGAGGAACTCGCCGCATGGTGTGAAATCGACGCGGTTCTCCAGCGGGATTTCCGCGCCGGAACGAGTCCACAGCACGAGGCACGGCTCGCAAGTGTGGCGGCTGTGGTAATGGATTCCATCGAAATTCGCCGGGTGCCGCGCGATCCTCGTCGCCCACGCCTGCGGCACCGAAAGGTCCGGCGAATACAGCGCGCCGGAGTCGATGCCGATGGCGAGCAGCGTGTTCGATTGGGTCAGATCGCAGATATGAAGGTCCTCCGGCAGCTGGCCGGGGCGGACAAACTCCCAATCGAGCGCTTGGGCGGAGGAAATCACATACCAGGATTTCCCGCTGGCACCTTGCGCCGCGAGCCGGTCGCCCCAGACCTCGGCGACCGTCGTTTCTAGCGAGGCGCCTAGATAGACGCAGGGGAAATCGCGGCTGTCGGGCGTCAGCCGGGAACCGGGCGAAGGGTAGAAATGGCTCGGGTAACCCTTTCGGGCCAAGCGGAACCAGTCTTTGGTAGCCAGCGTCCTGAGGTTGGTGAACGGGATTTTCCGCGCGTCGAAATCCGCCTGCGCGGGTGCCATCCGGAGGGTGCGGTCCATGGCGGTGGGAAATTCAGCGGGCGTCCGCATCCACCGCCGCGAGCACCGCTGCCAGTTGGCCGGCCTTGAGCGCCTCCAGCGGAGTCCGGCCGCCGGTCAGCGGGTGAGCCTGAAGCAGGAATGCGAATGCCGTGAGCGGCTCCGCGCCAAGCTTCTCTGAAACCGCCGCGAGGGTCTCCGGTAGCCCGGCCACCACGCCGCCTTCCGGACGGAACTGCCAAACGGGCACCGCATAACCGCCGCCGCCGGAGCGGCAGGCGAGCACGTTGCCGTTGCGGATCTGGGCAGCCAGCGCCTGGCGGGTGACGCCACCCGGCTTCCGGAACAGCATGCGCGCCTGCTCCACTTCCACGCAGCCGCCCTCAGCACCGAGAAGGCTTTCCAGCCCTTCGTCCGAGGTGCCGTAGCCGGTGGCCACCTTGAATGGCATCTGGCTACGCACCGCCCGACCCATGATTTGGCTGAGCCGCCCCATGCTCACGCCGACATGCAGCGCACCTTCCACAAGCGCGTGGAGCTGCTGCTCGACGAAGGCGCCCAACTGCTCTCCAGCCGGTTCGGCCATGGCAAACTCTCTGACTCGGTTGTTTTCCATAATTTCTTACGGACGATTACCTGCAATTCTGGAAATCTACAAGCATTTTCTACAATTTCTCCGTCTTGTGCCGATCCGCCTGTCGGCATTCACTCGCGGCCCGATGACACGTAATTTCCGCCGCGCTGTGTTAGCCGTTCTTTTGCCATGGATCGCCGGCTGCCGCTCGTCCGCACCGGACAAGCTCGGCTACCGCATCGTCGCCAGCCGTCCCCACGACAGCAATTCCTACACGCAGGGCTTCCAGCTCGAGGACGGGCGTCTATTCGAAAGTTCCGGCCAATACGGCGAATCCGCGCTACGCGAGATCGACCCCGCCACCGGTGCGGTTCTCCGCCGCAGGCCACTGGCCAAGAGCGTGTTCGGCGAGGGCCTGACAATTCTGGACGGCAAAATGTGGGTGCTCACGTGGAAGGAACACACTGCCTATGTCTTCGATCCGGCCACCTTCAAGCCGCTCGCCACGCACACTTACAAGAGCGAGGGCTGGGGTCTCACCAATGACGGCAAACATCTCGTCATGAGCGACGGCAGCGACAAACTCACCTTCCGCAGCCCCGCCGATTTCTCCGTCACGCGCACCTTGGAAGTGAAAGATGGCGGCAGGAGCGTGGACATGCTCAACGAGCTGGAAATGGTCGGCGGCCAGATTTTCGCCAACATCTACCTAACCGACCGCATTGCCCGGATTTCCCCGGAAACCGGCCAGGTCACCGGTTGGCTCGACCTGGGCGGCCTCAAAAACCAGATGGCCGAGGCCGGCCGCGCGGAGGTGCTCAACGGCATCGCTTTCGACAAATCCACCGGCCACCTCCTCGTCACGGGGAAATACTGGCCGCGGATGTTCGAAATTGAGCTCACGGAAAAGTAAGCCCACCCGCTTGCCAGCACGGCGCTCCCGATTACCGTCCGCCGCCGATGCCCCTGCTCGATCCCAACCTGGAACCCGCAATCCGCGATCCACGGAAACTCCGCAACACCGCGCTCGTCCTCGTCGCCATCATGCTCGTTGGCGGCGGGTTCATCACGCTGGCTTACAACCGCTGGACGCGGGAACAGAATAAGAACGACCGCCCCGCCGCGACCTATCGCATCACTCCGGAGCGCGATCTGCCGATGCTCCGGCAGGACGGCAAAACCGCGGATCTCATCGGCGATGGCAAGCGCGTGCTCGCCGTCAACGTCCTCAGCCCGCGCGACCCCGCGGCGGCCGAGAGGAGCATGGCCGTCATGCAACGCCTCGCCACCAGTCGTGCCGGAAATCCGGATTTCCAGCTCGTCACCCTCGTCCTCGACCCGCAGCCAGCCGAAAAACTCCTGCCCAGCCTGCGCGCCGTCGCGGAGCAATACGGCGCGGAGCTGCCGCAGTGGGCCATCGGCTCGAACGAACCAGCCACCCTGCTCAAGTTCATTTACAATCAGCTCAAGGCCACCACCTACCCCACCGACAAGGACGGGAAATGGGATTACGACGGCTCCATCGTCCTCATTGACCGGAACGCGAACATCCGCCGCGCCGTCGTCCCTCAACAGCGCGGCGGACCCTCCTATGTCGCCACTTTCGACTTCGATCAGGCCGCCGCCTGGGACGCGCGGCATCTCTTGACCAACACCGACAAATCCAACGTGGAGGAACTCGAACTCCTGCTTGGCCGCACCATCGACAAGCTCCTCGTGGAAAAACCCGAACCTCCCCCGAGCGGATTCACACGCTACCTTTTACCCGCCCTCGCCATCCTGCTGCTCGGCGGCACCGTCCTCATCATCGTCTCCCGCCACCGGCGGAGACAGCGCAACACCCTATGAAAAAGAACACCACCATCGCCATTTTCTATACCGGCGTGGCCATCATCTGCATCGGCATCATCAGCCTCGCGATGTGGATCGGGAAAGGCCTCCAGGCCCCCTACCAAGTCCCCGCCGCCGTCGATGTCGGCAGGGAAACCGCCAAAGAGTGGTTCCCCATCGAGAAGGATTTGCCCGCCGTCACGCAGGACAACAAGCCGGTGAAGCTGTCCGACCTGCGCGGCAAAGTCTGGGTCGTCGCCGAGTTTTTCGCGATTTGCCCGCATTGCGCGGTGCGAAATGGCGAGGAACTCCGGAAGCTTTACGACGAGTTCAGGGGCAATCCGGATTTCCAAATCGCCTGCATTTCCGTCGATCCGGAAAATGATGACCCCGCCCGCCTCTCGGATTACGCCAAAGCCCTCGGCGCGGACTCGAAGAACTGGTGGTTCCTCAATGCCGGCAACGCCAAAACCACCCACGACTACCTCGAGCACGAGCTGAAATTCTTCGGCATCCGCGAGCGCACCGACCCGTTGGACATTGAGGCGAATGGCAAATACGCCCATGACCTCGGCTTCATCCTCGTTGACCGCGATTTCAACGTCATCGGAAAATGGCCGCTCGCCGACGCCCGCTCGGACGAAGCGAAAAAGATCGATCCCGACCTTTACGAAAAGTTGAAAAAGGAGCTCTACGCCCGCATTCGCCTGGAGCTGGACAAACCGCAGACCGCCGGACTCTGAAATGACTTCGGAACTCCGCCAATGGCTTGCCCGGCCGCCTCGCGAGGCGCTTTCCCGCAAGCTCGGCATTGCCGCGTGGATCGCCTCGACGCTGGTGCTGCTGCTCGTCGTGGCGATGCGGAAAATCAAACTGCCGCTGCCGGACGGCTGGACCACGGATTTCCTCCCGCCGCTCCACGCCGGCTTGAATGCTTTGGCGGCGCTCGCGCTCGTCGCCGGGCTGCTCTGCATCAAGCTCGGCCGCCCCAGGCTGCACCGCGCCTCAATGGTCATCGCGATGTGCCTGTCGGTGCTTTTCCTGCTCTCTTACGTCGCCTACCACATTACCAGCGATTCCACGCGCTACGGCGGCGAAGGTTCGCTGCGCACCTTGTATTTCGTATTGCTCACCAGCCACATCATCCTCGCGGCGGTGAGCTTGCCATTCATCCTTTTCACCTTCATCGCGGGCTGGACGAATCGTTTCGCCGCCCACCGCCGGCTAGCGCGCTGGGTATTTCCAATCTGGCTCTACGTCGCGGTCACCGGACCCGTTTGCTATCTGATGCTGCGCCCGTATTACGGCGCGGATCACCTCAACCCTCCTCCAGCGGAATCACGTCCACCGCCACTTTGAGACGCTGTCCTCCCGCCCCGAGCGTGACGCCGCGCAGCGGGCTGACATCAGAGAAATCCCGGCCCCAGGCGACGGTGATGTGGCGGCCGCCGGGGATCATGTTGTTGGTCGGATCCAAATCGACCCAGCCGGCGATTTCCCCGCAGTAGAGCGAAATCCAGGCGTGGGAAGCGTCGGCTCCCGTGAGCTTCACCTTGCCCGGCGGCGGCAGGGTTTCCAAGTAGCCGCTCACGTAGCGCGCGGGCAGGCCGAGCGAGCGCACGCAGGCGAGCATCAGGTGGGCGAAATCCTGGCAAACGCCCGCCTTGTTTTGCAGCACATCGGCTACGGGCGTGGCCACTTCGGTGGCGCGCGGGTCGAAGCGGAATTCACGGAAGATCCGCGCCATCAGCGCCATGCCCGCTTCGAGAATCGGCCGGCCCGGCGGGAAATCCAGCGCCGCGAAGCCTGCGAAATCCCGGCCGAGCGGCACCATGGGCGAGCCGAAGCGGAACGCCCCGGCGCCGGAACCGCGGGTAAGCTTTTCCGCCAGGCAGGCATCCCGGACGGATTCCCATAGCGGCGTGCCGGCTGCGGCCGGAGGAATTGCTGCCGTCACTTCGACCAGGCTGCGGGCGATGACCTCCATTTCCCCGTGCTTTCCCTCGATTTCGAAATAGGTGGCGGCATTCCCGAAGGAATCGACGTGGCTGCCGCGGCCGAGCGGCGCGGGCAGGATTTCCAAGGCGTGCCACGGGCAGCTCTGGCCCGGCAGCGTCCGCGGCGCGAGCCGGGCGAGGTGGTGGGACACCGTGACCGCGCCCTCGTAGGTGTATTTGGTGCGGTGGACGAGGCGGTATTTCATGGTTAGTAAACCCGCCGGACGGAGTGGCTGAAATAGTGCTGGGTGAGCATGTCGGCAAACGATTCCAGCGCCCCGGCGAGCTGGGGGAAATCCCCGGCACCGGGCGGTGCGGGATCGGCGAGGCGGGTTTGCAGGATTTCGAGCTGCCGCCGGATCGAGGGCATCAGACCGTTGGCGGAATCGCCGGGCAGGAGGTCGGTTTCGCGTGCCAGGATGGTAATTTGGAACCCGACCGAGCGCGGATTGGTGGCATCGTAGAAGAGCAGATCCATCACCGCGTCCAGGCGCGGTTGGGAAAAGTGCCGGCGGCGGTAAGTCATGACGCTGTCGCAGGTTTCCAGCAGCGGGTCGAGCAGCGCGGAATCGCCGGCGGCGGCGGCGCGGAGCAGGCGCATGCAAGCCAGCCCGCGCTCGAGGCGGCGGCCGATTTCGAGAAATCGCCAGCCCTGCCCGCGGGTCATGTTCTCCGACTGCATCCCGGCGAAGGCGGCGAGGTGGAGCACCAGATTGTCGAGCGTGCGCAGCAAACCGGTGACGCCGGGAGCGCCGGCCGGAGCGTGGACGAGGGATTCCAGGCGATTGAAAAACCGCCAGGTATCGTCGGACAAGCGGTCGCGCGCGGCGGCGGCGTTTCGGACGAGCGAGCGGGTGAGATTGGGAATGCCGCCCTTCGCGGCCGGGTCGTGAATCAGCGCCGCCAGCGTCTCCAGCGGAGGTGCCGGCTGATTCGCGATTTCCTCCGAAACGAGCGCGCAGCTTCGGAGCAGAGCCAGGCACGCACCGAGCCGCTGCTGCTGCCGCCGGCCTGTTTCGCCGCCGAAGTTCCGCAGCGTCACCCGCAAGAGCCGCGTCGCCAGCTCGACCCGTTCGGCATAGCGGCCTACCCAGAACAATTGCTCGGCGATGCGGCTGACCACTTCTGCGGCTGCCGGATTCCGCCCCGCGAACGACCGGGGCGCCCGCGAACCGGCCCGCGGCGCGAAATCCGCGGCATCGTCGGCAATCCAGACGTCCTTGGTAAATCCGGCGTGGGCGGGCCAAAGCTGCGGCGGCAGGCCGGTTTTGCCGACCTTCGCCATGCCGCCGGGCAGCACCGCCGGACCGTCCGCCGCCTGGACCGCGAAGGCATGCCAGACCACCGGCCGCGAGCGGATTCCCCGCGGCCCGAGCGACGGCGCGATGCTCGGTGCGACATCGGCCTGGACGACGAAATCCCACGGCTTTTCGGCGATTTCCGCCATCCACCGCTTGCGGGCGGCTGGCGGCAGCGCCGCGCAGCGCAGCGGCAGCCGCGGGTCTTGGCCGAAGGCGGAAACGAGCATGTATCGATGGAGATTTGCCAGCGCATGAACCCGGATTTCCGGCTGGCCGAGCCACCAGGTTTCAACGAACGGCAGCTTAAGCTCCTCGCCCAGCCATTTCCTGCAAATGGCTGGCAGGAAAGGCAGCAGCGCGGGCGACGAGGCGAATCCCGATCCCGGCGCGTTGGCCAGGGCGACATTTCCCGAACGCCACGCCTCAACCAATCCCGGCACCCCTCCCCCGCCCGGCGACCAGTGCTCCAGCGGGTCCAGCCGCGCCTCGTCGAGCCTGCAAACGACGCTGTCGATGGGCCGCAATCCGGCCAGCGTCTTGAGGTGGAGCCGCCGCTCCCGCACCGTGAGATCCGCCGGTTCCACCAAGGGAAATCCCAGCAGCCGCGCCTTGTAAGCGTGCTCGAAATAGGACGGGTGCCGGTAACCGGGCGTAAGAAAAACCACGTTCGGCTCCTCGCCGCGGTGGGGCAGCATGGCTTCCAGCGTCGCGCGCTCCGCCTCGAAAAACGGTGCCAGCCGGGCGATTCGCAGCCCGTCGAAATCGTCGGCCAGCAAGTTCGAAGTGACATTGCGATTCTCCAGCACCTGCCCGAGCCCACCGGGCGCGCTGGTCAGGTCCCGCAGCACCATCCACCGGCCGCCGGGCGGACGGACCAGCTCGCAGCCGCACGTTACGAGAAACTTTCCGCCCGGCGGATTCACTCCCCGCGCATATTGGAAAAACGCCGGGCTGGCGTGGACGAGATCCGGCGGGATCAGCCCCTCTCCGAGTAATTCCTGCGGGCCGAAGAGATCCGCTAGGACGCGCTCCAAAAGGTGGATCCGCTGGGCCAGCCCGGCCCTGACGCGCTCCCAATCGGCGGGCGCGACCATCAAAGGGATGGGGTCCATTTCGAACGGCTGCCCCGGCCCGCCGACATCGCTGTACACGTTGAAGGTGGTGCCCAGATCCGCCAGCATCCGGGCGGCGGAGGCGGAAATCGAGGCCCGTCCGGCAGCGCTCCAGCCATGGATTCGCCGTTCCAGATCCCGCCAGTGCCCGCGCACCGCGCCTTGCCCGTCCATCATTTCGTCCCACGCCCCGGCACCCGGATCGGGCGTGGGAGGTGGAGAATTTCCGAAATCGTCGGGCATGGTGAAATCGCGGCGGGACCGTCCGCGGCGGGAGTCCGCCAAAGCTCCATGGGTTCGCCGGCAAGTCCAGCCCGCCGCCGATTCTCCTGAAAAAATCCGGCCCCCGGCGGCGTTTTATCCGTGTTGTTGGTGTGATCCAAATGGGCGGCCCCCGTTCCGAGTCGGCCTTCATGGCAAGGCGCGAGACGACGGCGGCTCACGCGATCTGGCACAGGCGGCGGGCGGTATCCCGCCGCCTGAATCGCGCCCGGGGTAAGGCTCAGAGCATTCCCTCGATCACCTTTTCCAGCTTCACAATGTCCGCTGCGAACGCGCGGATTCCTTGGGCGAGCTTCTCAGTTGCCATCGGGTCCTCGTTGAGCATCAGGCGGAAATCGCTCTCGTTCAGGCTAATTTTCTTGTGGTCGCTGGCTTGGGCTTCCTTGTCTGTGAGTTTGGCTTCGACCGGATCCTCGGACGCCTGAAGCTCGCCAAGCAAATCCGGGCTGATCGTCAGCAAATCGCAACCCGCCAGCGCGAGCAGCTCGCCCTTGTTGCGGAACGATGCGCCCATCACTTCGGTCTTGTAGCCGAATTTCTTGTAGTAGTTGAAGATCGAGCGGACCGAGATCACGCCCGGATCCTCGTCGCCTTGGTAATCCTTGCCGGTCTCCTTTTTATGCCAGTCCAAAATCCGGCCGACAAACGGCGAGATGAGCTGCACGCCGGCTTCCGCGCACGCCACAGCCTGCGGGAACGAGAACAAAAGCGTGAGATTGCAATGGATTCCTTCCTTCTCAAGCTGCTCCGCGGCACGGATGCCCTCCCACGTCGAGGCTACCTTGATCAGCACGCGGTCACGCGAAATCCCTTCTTTCTCATACATCCCGATGAGTTCCCGCGCCTTGTCGATGCTGCCTTGCGTATCGAACGAAAGTCGCGCGTCCACCTCCGTGGACACCCGGCCGGGCACGATTTTCAGAATTTCCAAGCCGAAGAGCACCAGGATCCGGTCGATGATCGCGCCGGTCATTTTTTTACCGGATTTCCCGGAATCCTTGAGTTCCTTGACCGCCCGCTCGACCAGATGCCGGTATTCGTCTTTGCCGGAAGCCTTGAGGATCAGCGAGGGATTGGTGGTCGCGTCCTGCGGCTTGTATTCCTTCATCGCCTCGAAATCGCCGGTATCGGCGACGACGGTGGTAAGCTCCTTGAGTTGATCGAGTTGGTTTTTGCTCATGTGGCGAATGACCTAGCGCCGCCCCGTGGCGGATGAAAGGCGAAATCCCCGTCCCACCGGCGTCCGCCATGAATCAGGCTGGATTCCTGAAAAGGGATTTACCCGTCAACTCAGCCGCCGATGGCAGAGCTTGAAGACGAAGGCCCCGGCGATGGCTCCGGACACGTCCGCCAGCAGATCGAAGGGGTCGTTGCCTTGGCGGCCGGGCGTGAAGGATTGGTGGTATTCGTCCAGAATGCCGATTAGCCCGATTATGATGACAGCGGTGAGAATCAAGATTTTCCAATCCGGGCGGTCGGCGCGGCGGCGGAAGAGGTAGGCGCAGAGCAGGCCGCTGCCGCCAAAGAAGAAGCCGAAATGGGCGATCTTGTCGAAATTGGCGATCTGCGGCGTGAACTCCGCCGTCCGGGACGAGGAGGAGAGCAGCCACAGCGCGCCGAACCACACCAGGAACGCGCCAAGCCAGAACCACGGATGCCGGGGCAGGCGGAACATGCTCACTGTTTGCGCATTTCCTCCTCAAGCCGCTCGGCCAGCCATTGCTTCATCATCGATTGGTAGTTGAGGAAGCGGGAGCGGGCGATGCGCTTGATGCGGGAAAGCATCCGCGGATCGAAGCGCAGCGTGATGGTGGTGGATTCGCGGGCGTCGGCCTCGTGGACCGAGCCGCCCATGAGTTTGCCGTCGAGCTCGTGGGCCTCCCAAAAGCGGGCTTCGGCGGCCTCGTCCTCGAAATCCGGGATGTCCGTCCAGCGGGTGATGGAATTCATAAATGATTGGAAAATGGCGCGTTCAGCGGATTTCCGCGTACTTGCGGTCGTAGAACTTCTGCTCGGGGTCGGCCATTTCGCGGGCGGCGACGACGCGAGTGGTCTTGCCGTCCGTCCAGAACGCGAAGAACAGGTAGCGGTCCGAGACGGTGCGCCCGAGCGCGTAGTAGCGCGTCGCGCCGTCCGGGCGGTCGTTATCCGGCAGAAAACGAATGGAGAACGGGTCCTCGAAGGCTTCTTCGAGTTCCCGCGGTTTGATGTTTCTGAGGTCGAATTGCACGTCCAGAAGGTCCAGCTCCATGCGGCGGAGTTTGCGGAGCGGTCACGAAAGCGCAACAAAGAGTTTGGCCCGCAAGGCCGGTGCGGGAGCGGAAACCAGATCGTTCCCGCTCCCGCGGATTTGCCAAGGTCAGCGGCGGCGGCGGCGGGACAGCGCGGCCAGGCCGGCAAGGCCGAGAAGCGAGGCCGCGCCGGTTTCCGGCACGACGGTCAGCGTGAACCTGCCAACGGGTCCGCCGGTGAAATCCAAAGAGTTCGGGTCGAAGCCGGGAGGCTGGCTTGCGAATGCCGCGAACGGATTGGCCCCCGTTCGCACGCCGATCACGCCGCCCTCGGCAGTCCCGAGCGAGTCGTTCCCGGCGGGAATTCCGAAGAGCGGGTTGCCGGCGGAAAAGGCGAAGTCTTCCAGCTCGGTGCCGGCGTTCCAGACGGTGGAGACATCGAACGAGAGCGATGTGCCCGCCACCGCGTTGAGCAACGAGCTCACGTCGAAGGCGTTGTCGTTGCCGATGAACCAATCGTTGCTCGGCAGCAGCATGGCGGCGTAGCTGAAGCTCGAATTCCCGTCCGCCACGCTGACGTTGAACATCACCGTGGTATTGGAGCCGAAGGGCGCGCCGTTGGTGCCCTTGGAGACGCCGGCGGGCGCGGTCGCGAGCAGTGGCATGGGATTTCCAACCTCCGCCAGCGTTTCCAAAGCCGCGGATGCGACGGTGCCGGGCGTGAATATGTCGAAGCTTCCATTGTGAAAGAATCCGGTGACCGGCGCGAAGCCGGCCGGGCCGAGTGTTTGGAATTTCACTTGGATCGTGGTGGCGGCGGCATGGGCGCCGCTGGAACCGATGGCGAGGGCGGCAAGAGCCGCGATGGTGCATTTCATGGTGTTCGTTGGTTGTGGGGGGAGATCCGCGAATCGGAAGGATTCCATCCCGCGAAATGGTGGGACAATCCGGACACCGGATTATTCCCCCGGGAATTCAAAAATTCGATGAAGCCCGGCAGGCAGGCTCGAGGAAGAGCGGCCGCGACCGGCGCTGGCGGCGTGCCGCGCAGGATTTTGGCAGGCATCGTCCGGTCGTCGCAATCGGACGGTCCGGACCGGCGAGCGGGTCAGGATTTTCCCCATTTTGCGGGTGGGTTGACACCGGGAAACCTCGCATCCAAGGTCCGCGCCCGTTCCGCCTTTACCATGATTTTCAAAAGCCTCTGTCGCCACGCCGGGATCGGCGCGAACTCGTATCTGCTCGAATCCGGCGCCGCGAGAGTCGTGCTGGACGCCGGAATGCACCCGAAGCACGAAGGTGCCGAAGCCATCCCGCACTACGAGTTTCTGGAGCCGGATTCGGCCGATTCAATCGTGATCACCCACTCGCATTTGGACCACGTCGGCACGCTGCCGGTGTTCCTCCAGAACCAGCAGCACGCCAAGGTCTTCCTCTCGCCGGAGACGGCGGATCTGGCGTCGGCGATGCTCCACAACTCGGTAAATGTGATGCAGTCGAAAAGGGTGGAGCACGGCATCGCCGAATACCCGCTCTTCGAACACCGCGAGCTGGACGACATCGAAAGAACCTTCGAAACGCGGGCGATCGAGCGCCCGTTCGACCTCGATGGGAACGGAGTCTTCCGCGCCACGTTCCACGACGCCGGCCACATCCTCGGGTCGGTGGGTGTTACCATAGAGGCGGAGGGAAAACGGATTTTCTATACCGGCGATGTGAATTTCGAGCACAGCACGCTGCATAAAGGCGCGATGTTTCCCGAGGAAACCGTGGACGCGCTAATCGTGGAAACCACCCGCGGCGAGCAGGCCCGCGAACCCGGCTACGCGCGAATGGACGAGGAGAACGCGCTCGCCGATGCTATTCTCAAAGTATTGCAACGCAAGGGCTCCGTGCTGATTCCGGTGTTCGCGATGGGCAAGACCCAAGAGGTGCTCGGCATGCTCCACCGCTTCAAAACCGAGGGGCTGATCCCAAAAAACACGCCGGTATATATCGGCGGGCTGAGCACGAAAATGACGCTAGTTTACGACCGCTTCAGCAAATCCTCCCGCCGCCATCTGCCGAATTTCCGCTTCATGAAAGACATGGAGCTGGAGTCCGGCAGCAAGAAGCGCAAAGGGCCGATCCCTTTCCACCCGGGCTGCATCTACGCGCTTTCCAGCGGCATGATGTCCGAGAAAACCGTCTCCAACAATTTCGCCCGGCAAGGCGTGTTGGAAAATCCCAAGCACGGTCTTTTCTTCGTGGGCTATGCGGACCCGGAGACGCCGGGCGGCAAAATCCGCGCCGCCAAGCAGGGCGATTCCATCGTTCTGGACCCCGCGCACCCGCCCGTGCCGCTGAATTGCGAAGTGCGCATTTTCGATTTCAGCGGGCACTCCACCCGTGACGCGATCGCCGATTACATCGTGAAAGTCGGGCCGAAAAAAACGTTCCTTGTCCACGGGGACGACGGTGCGGTGGCTTGGTTCCGCGCGGAAATCGAGCGCCGTCTCCCGGCCACCGAGGTGATCGTGCCCGAGCCGGGCGTGGAATACGAAATCTAGGCCCGGCGCTGGCGGCGGAAGACCGCGCAGCCGGTCAGGAATGCGAAGCCGAACAGGCCGAGCGTGGCCGACGGTTCGGGAATCGTTTGCACACTGGACGACCACGTCGCCGAGGAGGTGGTGCCTTGGGTCGTGAGGACCCAAACCGCCGTGGTATCGTCGAATCCCGCCGCGCGGACGAAACCCGTCACGAAAATGTGCAGCGTGAGGGGGAATTCGGCCGAGGTGGTGGACTGGGCGTAAAATTCAAACGCGCCGGCGGTCCAAAGCAAGCCGGTGTCGGTGAAGGAGAATGGGTTGGCATTGAAAACCACCATGGCTCCGATTGCGGAGGCATAGTCTCCCTGCGTGCCATAGGGAGACACTTCGGGATCTTGCGGATTCACCAGAAACTCAAGCGAAGCGACCGGACCGGGCGATGGAATGGTCGTGGGATTCGCCGCGGCGTCCCGCAGAATCAGACCGCCGTTCGCAAAACTCATCGCGCCCATGACGAAAGCCGCGCTAGCAGCGGGCGCTGCAAATGCGAGCCCCAGCAACGAGGCACCCGACAACAGGTAGGAGTTGGATTTCATGGCCGAGGGGAATCATGGCCGGGGGGAGTACGCTTAAAAACGTCCGCCGTGGGGGTTATCGGAAGTTTTTACAATTCGGAAGCGACCCCGCTGGGAAGCAAGGATCGAGCCAAGGCTTGCTGGCGGGATGCAATGTCCTGATCACGAGCGCGTCGTGCAAAATTCAGATTTTCCGCCATCAGAGCCGGCGCGTGTATTTGTAAGCTTTTCCGACACGCAACACCGTGGCGGCGTGCTGATTCCGCGGCATCGTGATTTCGGATGACACAGCCGGGAAGCACCCGACGTATCGGCTGCTTCCCAAAACCCCACAAAACTCCACTTCACTCCTCATGAACTCCTTCAGCCGCCGCCGCTTTCTTCAGACCACCGCCCTCGGAACGGGCGGGGCATTTCTCGGATTTCCCGCGATTGTGCGCGGTCGGGATTTGAACAGCCAGATCGCCATCGGCTGCATCGGCGTTGGCGGGAAGGGCAGCAGCGACGTGGACGACAGTGCGCGCTGCGGTGGGAAAATCGTGGCGCTTTGCGATGTGGATTCGCGGAAACTGAAGCCGAAGGTCGCGAAATATCCCGAGGCGCGGACCTTCTCGGATTTCCGCCAGATGTTTGCGGAAATGGGCGACTCCATCGACGCCGTCACGATTTCCACGCCGGACCATTTGCACGGCCTCGCCGCGATGACGGCGATGAATCTGGGCAAGCACGTGTATTGCCAGAAGCCGCTCACGCAGACCGTGTTCGAGGCGCGCGAGCTGCGCCGCCTGGCCGCCGAGAAGAAGCTCGCCACGCAGATGGGAAATCAGGGCAGCGCCGCCGACGGATTGCGCCGCGCCGTGGAAATCATCCAAGCCGGCGTGATCGGCGCGCCGCGCGAGCTGCACGTCTGGTCGAACCGGCCGATCTGGCCGCAAGGAATCGACCGGCCGCCGGGTTCCGATCCGATTCCCGCCGAGCTGGCGTGGGATTTGTGGCTGGGACCGGCGCCTGTGCGGCCGTTCCTTAAAGGGGTTTACCATGATTTCAAATGGCGGGGCTGGACGGACTTCGGCACCGGCGCGCTGGGCGACATGGCGTGCCACACGGTGAACATGCCATTCCGCGCGCTGAAACTCGGCTATCCATCGGCGGTTGAGTGCGAAATGGCCTCGCGGATCCACTCGGAAACCTATCCGGTGAGCTCGCGCATCCGCTTCGATTTCCCCGAGCGCGAAGGCTTGCCGCCGCTGAAATTCTGGTGGTACGACGGCCCGCCGGACGCCGGTTTCGAGCCGCTCCGGCCTTATCCGGACATCGTCGCGGACGTGCTGGCGATCGACGGCAAACTGCCCGCCAGCGGCTGCCTCGTCGTCGGCGACAAGGGCAAGGTCTTCTCGCCGGACGATTACGGTTCGAAGTTCCTCATCAAATTGGGAGACGAGAAATCGTTCTCTCCTGCGGCGGATCACGAGGCCGTGAAAGCCGTCCCGGAGACGATACCCCGCTCGCCGGGACATAACGAGGAGTGGTTCGCAATGATGAAGGGCGGCCCCGCGGCCTACTCGAATTTCGACATTTCCGCCTACCTCACGGAAATCATTCTGCTCGGCTGCGTGGCGCTGCGCGTGGGCGAGGGCGTGAAGTTGGATTGGAACGGACCGGAAATGACATCCCCGAACCACATTGAGGCCGCGAAATTCGTGAAGCGCGACAACCGCACCGGCTGGTAACACCCGGGAAACCGGCTTTGACTCCGGCGCGCGGCTTGACCAGCCTGCGCGCCGAATGACTCCCCGGGAAGCGCTGGTCGCACTCAATCTGTTGCCAAAAATCGGCCCGGTGCGGGTACGGCGGCTGCTCGCTGCATTCGGCAGCCCGGAGAAAATCCTCGGGGCCGCCACCGATCGGCTGATGCGGGTGGACGGAATCGGCGCGGAGACGGCGAAAATCCTCCACGGCTGGCAGGACCACGCCGACCCGGTGACGGAACTCCGTAAAGCCGCCGAGCGCGGGATTTCCATCGTCACCCAAGACGACGAGGACTATCCGGCGCCGCTGCGGCACGCTCCCGATCCGCCGCTGCTGCTTTACGTGTGGGGAAAGCTGGAACCGCGCGACCGCCATGCCATCAGCATCGTCGGCTCGCGGCGGGCGACGATTTACGGGACCCAATGCACGCGGAAATTCGCCGGGCCGTTGGCGCGGGCGGGATTCACGATCGTCTCCGGCCTCGCCCGCGGGATCGACACCGCGGCCCACGAAGGCGCGATCGCCGCAGGCGGACGGACGATTGCGGTGCTCGGCTCGGGACTCGGGAAGCTGTTCCCCCAGGAAAATCTGGTGCTGGCGGAGACCATCGCCGCCGGCAATGGCGCGGTGGTTTCGGAATTCGCAATCGACACCTCGCCCGACAAACAAACCTTCCCGATGCGCAACCGCATCGTCGCCGCCTGGGCGCGGGCTCTGCTTGTCGTTGAATGCCCGGCGTGGTCCGGCTCGCTGATCACGGCAAACCTGGCCGCGGAGTATGGCAAACCGATTTTCGCCGTCCCTGGACCAATCGACAAACCGACCTCCGCCGGCTGCAACCAGCTCATCCGCGACGGCGCGACGTTGGTGGCCGATGCCGGCCAAATTCTCGACGACCTGGGCGAGCTGCCGTTCGCCAGACCGGTGGCGGAATCGGCCGAACCCGCCGCCGCTGCACCCGAGCTTCCGGAGGAAGAGGCCGCGGTTTTCGCTGCGGTGACTGCGGACGATTCGCCGGTGGATCTGATTATCGAGCGCTGCGGGCTGCCCGCCCACACCGTCACCGCCACGTTGATGAAGCTGGAAATGCGCCGGCTGGTGCGGGCGCTTCCCGGCTTTCGCTACACGCGGCGGTGAGGGCGGCGAATCACTTGGATTTCTTCGGCTCGTGCGCTTCGAGCATCCACAGCGCCTCGTCGAGATCCTGGGAGATTTTCGTGAGGAAATCCGCGGTGCCGGGGTCGTCCAGATCGTCGGCGGTATGGATGCCCTCGCGGACTAAATTCCCGCAAGCGGCATAGCGGTCGATCAGCGCGGAAACGTGCGCCATGTCGGTCGCCATTTCCTCCGGCAGCTCGGGCAGCCGTGAGTCCGCGGCGGCCATGCGGACGGTGCCGCGGGCGATGCCACCCAATGCCGCAATCCGCTCTGCCAGAGTGTCAGCGTGAGGCAAAAGCTTCCCGGCGAGCTCGTCGAAAAAGAGGTGCAACGGGCGGAAATGGTGACCGCGCAGCGTCCAATGCGCTTGCTTCGTCTGCGAGCGCAGATCGACGAGATCGGCGAGCAGCGGGTTGAGCAAAGCGACGATTTTCTTGCGCGTTTCGAGGGGGATTCCGTTCTTGGTGGAGTGCATAAAGGTGGGATTTAGGAAAGCTTGGCGCTGAGTTCGATCTTGGCGTTGAGGAGGCGGGAAACCGGGCATTTCTCCTTCGCGCTGCTAGCGATTTCCTGAAATTTCGAGGCGTCGATGTTCGGCACCTTGCCCTTCAAATCGAGCGCGACGGTGGTGATGGTCCAGGTGCCATCGACCTGCTCGAAGGAAACCGTGGCCTCGGTGGTGAGTTCGTCCGCGGTGAATCCGGCCTCCGCCAAGAGGGCGGAAAGCTGCATGGTGAAGCAACCGGCATGGGCGGCTGCGATGAGTTCTTCGGGGTTCGTGCCTTCGCCCTCCTCGAAGCGGGTGCAGTAGGAATACGGGGTCTTGGCGAGGACGCCGCCCTCCGTGGAGAGCGAGCCCGTGCCATCTTTGAGATTGCCGTTCCAGACGGCGGTTGCGGTGCGTTTTTTCATCGTGTCGGTTGCTTTGATTTTCCGGGCGGCGGCGGGAAATCCACCACCATGCCGGAGGACCGCCGCGATAAGGCGGATTTCCCACTCGCGCAAAAATTTTCCCGTTGCGGAAAGGGATTGGCGGCGGGCGGATTGCCGGTTGCGCTGACCGGCTGGCGTGGCAAGGTCGCCCCGGAAAACGAATGACTACGGAAAACTTGCAAGCGGAGATCGCGGAAACGAGCGGCTGGATTCAGGCGGTGAAGCAGGAAATGGGGCAAGTCCTGGTGGGGCAGGAACGGCTGGTGGACCGGTTGCTGATCGGCCTGCTGTGCAACGGCCACATCCTCCTGGAAGGCGTGCCCGGCTTGGCCAAGACGCTGGCGGTCAAGGCGCTGTCCGGATCTCTACACACCACTTTCGCGCGCTTCCAGTTCACCCCCGACCTGTTGCCGGCGGACTTGGTGGGGACGATGGTCTATCACCCGCAGGAGACGAAATTCGAGCCGAAGCTCGGCCCGATTTTCAACAACCTCATCCTCGCGGATGAAATCAACCGGGCTCCGGCGAAAGTGCAGTCCGCGCTGCTGGAGGCGATGCAGGAACGGCAGGTCACCCTCGGTGATCGCTCGTATCCACTGCCCGAACCGTTTCTCGTCCTGGCCACGCAAAATCCGATCGATCAGGAAGGCACCTACCAGCTCCCCGAGGCGCAGCTCGACCGGTTTTTGCTCAAGGTGACGGTGGGTTATCCGACGAAGGACGAGGAGCTGGAAATCCTCGACCGGATGGCCACTTCCAAGCCGCCCTACGTGACCAAAACCGCGGCCACGCCCGAGCAGGTCGCCACCTCGCGCAACCTCGTCAACCAGATCTACATCGACCCGGCGATCCGCAAATACATCGTTCAAATCATTCACACCACACGCTTTCCGGCGACCGTGGACGCGGGATTGAAGAACCTCGTCCGCTCTGGAGCCTCGCCGCGGGGGACGATCAATCTCGCGCTGACCGCCCGCGCGCGCGCCTTCATGCAGGGCCGTTCGCACGTGTCGCCGCAGGACGTGAAGGACATGGCGCTCGACGTCCTGCGCCACCGGATTCTGCTCACGTATGAGGCGGAGGCCGAGGAAATGACCACGGATTCGATCATCGAGCGGATCATGTCGAAGGTGGCGGTTCCTTGAGGATTTGAAATTTCCAATCTCCAATTTCAAATCCAAGGAATGCTGACGGACGAACAGATCGAGGAAATGATGGGGCGCGTGCGGAAGCTGGAGCTGAAAGCCCGGCGGCTGGTGCGCGAGTCGTTTTCCGGCGAGTATTTGTCGTCATTCCGCGGGCAGGGCTTGGATTTCGACGATTTCCGCGAATACCAGCACGGCGACGAGGTGCGGTTCATCGACTGGAACGTGACGGCGCGGATGAACGCGCCTTTCGTGCGGAAATTCCGCGAGGAACGGGAGCTTTCGGTAGTGGTGGCGGTGGACGTTTCGGGCTCGGCGGACTATGGCAGCGTGGCGCTGAGCAAGCGCGAGGTGGCCGCGGAAACGGCCGCGGTGCTGGGATTTTCCGCGCTGCACAATGGCGACAAGGTCGGCCTGCTGATCTTCGCGGACGAGCCGCTGCTCTTCATCCCGCCGGAAAAGGGCAGCCGGCATTTGCTGCGGATGATCCGGGAAATCCTCGTGGCGAAGCCGCCGAAGCGCGGCACTTCGGTGGCGGATGCCTGCGATTTCCTGGTGCGCACGCTGCGGCGGAAATCGGTGGTGTTCCTGATTTCGGATTTCTTCTCAGACTCGCTCGACAAGCCGCTCGGCAAGCTGGCGAAGAAGCACGAAACGATCGCCCTGCGCGTGCTCGACCCGCTGGAAAGCAAGCTGCCAAAGGCGGGGAAGGTCGTCATGATCGACCCGGAAACCGGTTTTGAAACGCTGGTCAACACCTCGAACCCGAACCTGCGGATGGGCTACTCGAAGCTGATGGCCAGACAATTGGAAGGGGTCTCGGCGATTTTCAAAAAGCACGGCATCGACGCCGCAGACCTGAAAACCGATGGCGACACGCTCGCCGCCCTCCACCGCCTTTTGAAGAAGCGGAGCCGCCGTCGCTCCGGCTGATTTCCCTGACTATGAACGAAAACCACGGCAGTCTCGAACTTTTGGAACCCGTCTCGCCCGAGACGCTGGTGCCGGATTCGTGGGTGGAGCCGTGGATGTTCGGCGCTGCGGCGGTGTTGTTGCTGTTGCTGGTGGCCATCGCGTTTTTCATAAGGCGGAAACCGGCCGCGCCGGACCCGCGGGCGGAGCGCGAGGCGGTATATAAAGAAGCGGCGCTCCAGCTCTCGAATGTGCCGGAGGAATCCGCGCGCGAGGCGGCGGTGCAGTGCTCGTTGATCGTGCGGAACTACGTGGCGCGCGCCGCGAAGGACCCGGCGCTATTCGAGACGCACGAGGAAACGGTGGCGCGCCATGCTGCATTCGCCGGATTCACCGAGGAAACGCGGGCGGCGGCATCGGCCGGATTTTCCCGGCTGGCGGCGCTGAAATACACGGCTGGCGCGGCGGACGTGCCCGGCGCGGACGTCGTTGCGGATGCGGGAGCGCTTCTGGAAACCCTCCACCGCGGATTTCAGGCATGAGGGAATTCGTGGAGCATTTCCGGTTCGCCCAGCCCGCGTGGCTGCTTTTGCTGGCGCCCGCATTGCTGTTGCTGGCGCTGCGGCGGCGCGCCGGCTCCGAGGCGGCGGTGGTTTTCCCGAATCTCTCGGTGCTCGTATCGCTGGGCCGGCGCATCAAGCGGCGGGCCTGGAGCATTGGGATTCCCCTCGCCTTCGCGGCGCTCTGCCTCGCGATTCTCGCAATGGCCCGGCCGGTCTGGCGGAATAAATACCAGAGCCGCACCGCCAGCGGCATCGACATCATGGTGGCCTTCGATGTCTCGCTTTCGATGAATATCGACGATTTCGAAGACGGCGGCGTCCGTGCCAAACGCATCGACGTGGCGAAAAAGGTGGTGGACGAGTTCATCGACCGCCGCCCCGAGGACCGGATGGGCCTGGTGGCTTTTGCGGGCCGGCCCCGCGACGCCAGCCCGATCACGCTCGACCACCAGTGGCTGCGGAATTCCCTGAACGAGTTGAAGCTCAACGATCCGGCGGATGGCGTCATTGGCACGATTCAGGAGCAAGGCACGGCGATCGGCTCCGCGCTGGCCGCCGCGTCGGTCCGGCTGGAAGCTCGGGACGCAAAAAGCAAGGTCATCGTCCTCATCACGGACGGCGCGAGCAACTCCGGGAAAATTTCCCCGCTGGAAGCCGCCGAGCACGCCAAGACCTTGGGAATCAAGATTTACACCGTCGCGATCGGTACGGAAGAGGGCCGCGTGGACACCACGGTGATGCGCTTTCCCTACCAGGAATTCGACCTGCCGACCTTGCGGAAAATCGCCTCATTGACCGGCGGCGAGCACTACTGGGCGCAGGATCTCGCCGCGCTGAAGAAGACCTTCACCACCATCGACCAGCTCGAGAAAACGGATGCGAAAAGCCTGACCGTGATCGACGATACCGAACTTTTCCCATGGTTCGTGGCCGGCGCGCTGCTGGCCGCCATGGCCGCCGCGATTTACATGGCCCTCAACCCGCCCCCTTCCGCCTGACTTCATGAGTTTTCAAAATCCCGGCTGGCTCGTCCTGCTTGTGCTGATTCCCCTGCTGGGCGTGGGCGCGGCGCTCGCTGTGCGGATGCGGCAAGGCCAGTGGAAGAGCTTTGTGGCGCCCCGGCTGCGCGGCGCATTGCTCAAGCGGAACAACGCGCTGCCCCGCTGGATTTCCCTGGCGTTCTTACTGCTGGCCTGCGTCGCAGGCATTCTAGCGCTCGCCCGGCCGAGCGCGCAAGCTGGCACCAAGGTCGAGAAAACGATCGGCCGGAATCTCATCATCGCCCTCGACATTTCCCGCAGCATGCGGGTGGCCGACGTGAAGCCCGACCGCCTCACCCAGGCGAAAGTCATCATTTACGAACTCCTCGACGCGATGCCGAACGACCGCATCGGCATGATCGGATTCGCGGGAAATGCCTATGTCTATGCGCCGCTGACCATCGACCACAGCGCCGTCCGGGAAATCGTGGAGCAAATCGACGAGCGCTGGGCCCCTCTTGGCGGCTCGGATCTCGGCTCGGCCGTCGAGCTGGCCACGGAAACGCTCCGCAAGACCGGCCAGAAGAACAACGCGCTCGTGATCCTCAGCGATGGCGAGGAAAATACCGGCGACGTCGGCGGCATGATTTCCGAAGCGGAGCGCGCCGGGATGCGCATCGTGTCAATCGGCCTCGGCACGGATGACGGCGGATTTGTCCCGAATCCCGACTACCCGGGCGGCCGGATGCTGGACCGCAGCGGCCGGACGGTCATCAGCCAACTGAAGGCGGACAATTTGCGGAAGCTGGCGGAAGGCACACAGGGCCGGTTCGCGCTGGCTGGCTCGGGGCAGGACCTCACGGAGCTGGTGAAATCCGTCGCGGCGAACCTGGATGCGTTCGAAATGGACGGCCGCGAGCGCAAGATTTCCGTGGAATTCTACCAATGGTTCATGTTGCCGGCGATCGTGTTCCTGATGGCGTCGATCGTCCTCGCGACCCGTTGGAACGGCGTCCGCTTGGCCGCGATGGCGCTCGTCGGTTGTGGATTTGCCATGCAGACAGCTAGAGCCAGCGAGGCCTCGGCCGCCAAATCCGATCTGGCATCGGGCCGGTTCGAGCAGGCGAAAAGCGGCTACAAACAGCTCGCGGAGAAATCGCGGTTTGGAGATCGGAAAACCCGCTACCGGCTCGGCGAAGGTACCGCTGCCTACCGTGCCGGGGATTTCCGCGACGCCCGCGCGGCATTCAGCGGGGCGATGCTTTCGGACAATCCGGCCGTCCGGGCCAGCGCGCACATCGGCTTGGGGAACGCGCTGTTCCAGCTCGGCTGGAAGGGCCTGACCGGCGAGGATTACCCCACCGGCGAATCACCGCCGCCGGATCTCGACCGGTTCGATTCGATCGTGAAGGACAAGCTGGAGAAAATCCGCGAGGCCGGCCCGGACGAGGGCGGCAGTGTCTCTGTCTTCGAGGATCTCATCACGAATTGGGCCGACTCCGTCCGCCACTACAACTCCGCCAAGGACCTAACGCCGGGCAATCCCCTGCCCGGCCGGGACCGCGACATGACCGTCATTTATCTGAAACGTCTGCAGGAGCTCCTTCAGGAAGAAGAAGATTTGGCCAAGCAATCCGCCCCGCAGCAGCCCGGCGAAGGCGAGCCGCAAGAAGGTGAGGGCGATGGCGACGGCAAGCCCAAGGATGGCAAAGGTCAGGGACAACCCGGCGATAAAGACGGCGAAGGCGGCGACCAGAAGGACCCGAAAGAGGGCGCCGGCAAAGATGGGAAACAGCAGGAAAAGGACAAAAACGGAGACAACAAGGACGGTGATAATCCGAACGAAACCCCGCAGGAACGCGCCCGCCGCATCCTCAAGGAGAATGCCGATTTGGAAAAAGGCCCGCTCTCTCCCGGCCAGCGCGAGTTCCGCGATGCCGAAAAGGACTGGTGAAACATTTTATGAACGCTTTCGAAAAAAAATTCGCCCTCGTGCCCGCGCTCCTCGCATGGGCAGCCCTGCTGGCGCTCGCCCACGGGCAAGCGACCGCCCGGCTCACCTCCGCCTTCCTCGCCCGCGGCGAACAGGCGTATTTGGAAATCGCAATTTCTGGCGCGCAGCCGGAAAGCCTACCGATCGTGCCGGAAGTCCGCGGCGTCACTATCCAGCAATTGGGCAACCGCCCATCCACCGAAATGGTCCCGGGGCGGCGGCTGGAATACGTGTTCCGCTACGTCGTCACCAGCTACGAAACGGGCAAGCACACCATACCGCCCGCCCGCGTCCGGGTCGCCGGAGCAGAGGCGCGCACCGCGCCGATCGAGCTGGAGATCTTTGATCCCGCGCAGCTCCAGTGGTTCGAGGCGAAGTCCATGGGCCGCACGTTCCGCTATGCCAGCGCCTTCCGGATTCACAACCCGAAGCCCTTCGAGCACGAGACCAGCCCTTTGGAAATCAAGGTCTATGTGCCGGACGATCTCCTTGTCGAGGACTGGGGAATCCCGGATTTCGAGCGCGACGGGGTCACCGCTTGGCGGCTCCAACCCTCGGCCAGACTCAGCCAGATCAATCTGCTCGGGCAGCCTTACCGCTCCGTCGCATACCCCGGCACCGTCACCCCGACCCGCGTCGGCCAGGTCTCCATCGGCCCCGCGAAAATCCGCCTCACCACGCTCGTCACTCTTAGTAATCCCTACCCGCACCGCGCGAACGAGGACGTGAACATCCAAGTTCCGCGCCTCGAAATCGACTCGCGGCCGCTCCCGGAAGGCGCTCCCGCCGGCTACGAAAATGCCGTGGGCCAGTTCCAGCTTAGCGCCAGCAGCGGCGTCACCGAAGTGCAGGAAGGCGACCCGCTCACCGTCGATCTCATCGTCAGCGGCAGCGGAAATCTCGATACGCTCGGCACGCCGAATCTCGCCAACCCCGCCGGCTGGAAGATTTACGGCACCACTACCGAGCAACGCGGCGACGAGCGCCGGCTTCTCACCGGGTCGGTCACCTTCCATCAATCCATCCGCCCCACCGAGCTGAAATCGGAAATCCCGGCATACCGCTTCGCCTATTTCGACCCGCTGAAACAGGAATACGTCACTCTGCTCACCGAGCCGATTCCCCTGAAAATCACCCCCAGCACGGCGCCGAACCGGGCCGCCGGCGAGATCGTCCAGTCATTATCGATACCTTTCGAGCGCATGACCGATATCCTCGGCCTGCTCCATCCCTCCCGCCTCACCCGGCCATCCGGCATGACGCCGCCGCCTTGGCTCGTCCACGCGATCGGCGGCCTGCTCGCGCTGGCGCTCATTTGCAAAGCATTATGGATGCACTACGCGCCGCGATTCCGCAAAGATCCCGGCGAAATCGCACGCCTGCGCGCCCTGCGCGAGGTGGAGGATGCGAAATCGACCGGCGATACCGAGTTTCTCAAGCGTGCCGGAGCATTCATCGAGCGCTGGCTCGGCACGCGGGATAATCCGGAACTCGCCGCCGTCCTCGCCGAGCGCGATGCCGTCTGCTTCCGCCAGCAACCACCCGCCGAAATCCTCGATCGCCGTCGTCGCAGCGAGATCCTCCGCCTCCTCCGCCGCTCCGCCACCGCCCTCGCATTCCTCGCCACTCTGGCGGTTTCCGCTCCAAGTGCCCGCGCCGCCGCGGAAAATCCTGGCGAAGTGGCGACCAAAGCCTACGAAACCGCCCGCTACGAAGAGGCCGCAAAACTGTGGTTGCAGGCCGGCAAATTCGAGGACCTTTCCGCCGACACTCTCTACAACATCGGCAACGCCTGCTACCGCGGCGGCGCTCCCGGTTACGCCGCCCTTTACTACCGCCGCGCGCTCAGCCGCGATTCCAGCCATCAGGAGAGCCGCCAGAACCTCCGCTTCATCGAGCGCAAGTTCGGGGCGATCACCGTCCAACGCCCTGATTTCCAATACTCCCTCGCGCGATTTTCCCTAACCGCATGGAAAACCGTCTGTTGGGGCGCCGTCTGGCTTTGCCTTTTGTCGCTGCTGGTTTTCCCCGCCACGCGCGCGACCTCGCGCCTGCGCGTCGCCGCCGTTACCGCCCTCGTCATCGCTCCCGTCGTCGCCTCCGCCGCCTTTCTCGGCTGGCACTATTTCCCCAACGATGCCGAATTTGCCCCCGTCGCACGCCAGGCGGTCATCGTCGCTGACGGTGCCGTCCTACACACCGATGCCGCGCGCACCTCGCCCGAGGTCATCGATGCGCCGCCCGGCTCGCTTTGCGAAATCGTCCGCGAGTCCGGCCGCTGGGCTTACGTCGCCTTCGCCACCAAAACCCGCGGCTGGGTCCCCATCAGCGCCATCGAAAAAGTCCGCCCCGAGACTCCGCCGGATCCGCCGAAATTCCGCAAAGCCAGATCCGACGGCAAATCCGCCTGACCGGCCTACGCCGCGAGCGACCGCATCAGGCCCGCGAAGATTTCAAAAGACCTCAGCCGCGCCGCGTGGTCGTGAATTTGCCCGGTCGCGATGATCTCGTCCGGCTGGGTTTCCCGGATCACGTTCTTCAATCCGCCGAGCACCGTCTCTGGAGATCCCACCAGCGAGTAGCGCGTCATCCGTTGCACATGAAGCTCTTCCGCCGATGACATCGCCACACCCCCATCCACCGGCGGCGGTAATTTGCCCGGCGTTCCCCGGATCAAATTGAGGAATTGCCGCTCCAGCGAAGTGAACAACCGCCGGCCCTCCGCATCCGATTCCGCTGCGAAAACGTTCACAGCCACCATCGCGTGCGGCTTTTCCAATTCGGCCGATGGCCGGAAATCCTCCCGATAAATCTCCAGCGCGCGATGCAGATGATCCGGCGCGAAATGTGAGGCAAAGGCAAATCCAAGCCCCAGCGCCGCCGCCAAGCGCGCGCTGAAATCGCTGGAACCCAGCAAATAGATGGGGATTTCCAGCCCCAATCCCGGAATCGCCCGCACCCGGTTAGGTCCCGTGTCGCCGCGGAAATATCCCTGCAATTCCATCACATCCTGCGGAAATGATTCCCCCGTCCCACCGCCAACGCGCCGCATCGCCCTCGCAGTCAATGGATCGCCGCCCGGCGCGCGGCCCAGTCCAAGATCGATACGACCCGGAAACAAAGCCTCCAGCGTCCCGAACTGCTCCGCAATGACCAGCGGCGAGTGGTTTGGCAGCATCGCTCCGCCCGAACCCACCCGGATGGTCGAAGTTCCCGCCGCGATATGCCCGATGACCACCGAAGTCGCCGCGCTGGCGATGCCCGGCATGTTGTGGTGCTCCGCCAGCCAGTAGCGGTGGAATCCCCAGCGCTCCGCATGGCGGGCCAGATCCAGCGAATTTCGAAAGGCCTGTGAGGCATCGCCTCCTTCGAGGATTGGGGCGAGATCGAGCACGGAATAGAGAGCCATGCGCGCAAGGTAGCTGGCCGTTCCGGCGGCGCAAACCAGCCCGGACATTTACTACTTGGGACGAATTCAAACTCCATTTCCCGCCCATCGCCCGGCTCGATAAGCCGGGTCATTCCGGACGGTTTTCCGCTCCTCCCTGCCCCAGTCGGTGTGGAGTGCGAAGCGGTAGCTGGCCTCAGCACCGGGAGAGATTTGCACCTGATGAGTCCCCGGAATCGCTCGGCAGTTCATCTACTCGTTACACATCGGTAATGCCGTCGCCGGTCACTTAAAGATGCGACAAGGCACGCTTTTCACCATGGCCAAAGCCTCGCAAATCGTCCGGTCCGCCGCCGGGTCAGCGCGAAAGAAAATGGCGTTGCACGCCCGCTCCTTTCCTACGGCCACCGTGTCACCAAGCGCTCTATCCACCTCCAGCGCATAGCTTAAAACTGTCGCCCCCGGCGGCAAAGGCGGGGTGAATTCCCCCTCGACCACCCGCGGCGTATCATTGCTGAAAACTAGTTTAACCTCCGTCCGCGCCGCGCCGCCGTCCATTTCGATCCGAACCACCGTCTCCTCAATCCGCAAGGAAACGGTCGTGCGCGCCACCGTCATCCGCGGCCCTTGCGCGATTTCGGCCAATGTCCCGGCAATTCAGAACACGGATGCTGAAATCAACCTTACGGCTCGGACGACTGTCATCGATTCATGCGGGAAAACCCTGCCCGTCGGGTCATCGGCCGACCGTTAGAACCTCACAGCGGACCAACATCATGATTTTCCGGGTCGTATCTGTCAGACCGTCCTGATCCTTGGGCGAAAGCGCCGCCACAAACGCCGGTTGGCCCGCGACGACGACCACCGCCGTGTTCGCCTCAAGTCGGTAGAAGTTCGGCATTTTCACCGAGGCGTTGCCATTCGCCCCTTTCACTCCGCCCATATCGTGTCGCCAACGTGATAAACGAACTCCGCCGTTAGCCGCGGATCGATCAAATTCCGATTCTCACTCACCGTCGGCTCGATCTCGAAGGTCGATCCCAAATTCTCCGCGTCGAAAGCGGTCGGGAGCGGCATCGACCGATTGCCCCAAATCGCTTCCAGCCTCCCGGTCTCTGTTCCTTACCCTGCGCCGAAGGTTCCCGGCAGTTTTGGCGGCTCGTATTTAACGGTGAATTCCTGCACAAACTCCGCGGTCGACATCATCCTACTGCGACCGGTGCAGAGTATGGTTTCCACCGCCGGCGCCTTGCCCGTCCCCAAAAGCTTCGTGATCTCGCCACCCAGCGCGCTGTTATCCGTGCGATTCCGCGGCTTCGCCAGCAAGTGCGTCAGCCCCCCAAAGCGGCAGCTCGATGAACTCCGCCATCACGCGCACCATCATCGCCGCGTCGGTGTATCCACCCAGTGGATCAAATTCCGGCGTTGCCCACCGCGGACCCTTCGTCTGGTCCGATTTTTGACCTCACAAACAGGCCGTAAGGTCTCCTAATCTCCATGGGAAATCCAGCCTAAGGGATTCGTCCACGCGGAGACCGGTTATGGATCCGGGCAGAACAGTTCGGGATGATCCTCGGTGGCCCGCTTTTCTTCCATACCTTGAAATCCGGGCATGCCAAGCCCGGGCAACCGGGGATCTAACATCTTGATGACTACGTCGAGCTCCGCATAGCCCATCACGTAAAAGCCGGATGAATTCCATGGCCCGCTTGGTGGCCCGCTTGGTGGCTCGCTTGCCGGTGAGAAGTTGCAACATCAGCGCGGCGATTAGCGCGCTGCAGATCTGGATGGCCACGCCGCCGCGCGAATCGGCCACCAGATGACGGCAGCCGAGGATGTTTTTAAACCGCTTGAAAGGTAGCTCGACCTGCCACCGGTAGCGGTAAATCAGAGCGACGAGCTCGGCCTCCATGGCCAAATCGGCAAGTAACAGCAGGGTCTTGTCGCCCACCTCGACCTTGAACACACGGATCGGTTAACCCTGCCTTTTATCTCCCAATTTCACCCGGCCTTGCCAAGTGACCCCCGCCGCGCGGTCTGCATCGGTGAGGGGCAGCTCCTCGATGATTTCCATGCGCGGATTATTGTGTATGCGGATCACCCACGAGGCTCCCAGCTTCCGCAACTCTCCGAAATAAGCCTATTCAAGCCCATAGTAGCGGTCGCCGACGATGACTTCGCCCTTTTTAACAAGGTCAAGCAGGGCCTTGCGTCCGCAGGAATTTCCATGGGTCACCTTGGCGTCCTCGGGAGCCCGCCGCGGCACGGTGAATTTCAAATGCAGCTTGGCGGCGCGGTTGGCATTGTTCTCCCAGAGCGCCCAATGCAAGCGCGGCAGGGCGGGCGGCAGAGAGCCGTCTATCAGTTTGAGCTTGTCGGCGAGATGGGCGAGCCGGGCGTCTCCCCACGCGGTGGAAATGTCACTTGATAGAACCAGAAACACCTTCCTGAGCAGCTCCGGATCGAACACGCCCTGCGCTTCCGAAAAGCTTCCGAAAAGCTTCCCAGACTCACCGGGCGACTGCAGACATTCTTCTGGACGCGCTTGAGATGGCTCGCGGCGCAAAGACCGCGCATGGTCTTGATGACCGGGTTGAAAAGTCCGAAAAGGATGAGGCTGAAATAATGTTCTTCTAGCAACAGGCGCTTGGGGCCACCCGGACGGGCCGCCGGTTTGACGATCATTGCCTGAATCTTGGCGGGACGTCGCCGAAACTCGTCCAGCAGTTTCCAGCTGGAGAGCTTTTTCTCGTCGATGGTGGATTCGGCATGGCCACACGCCGACAGAACTAGAAGCGATCTAACAGCACAAGCGGTTGTTTGAAAAACTTGCAGCTCCCAAGGATTTGTCAGCGACGACCATGCCGAACAGTTCTGGGATCCGGGCTAGCTGAGCCGGATTTCACAAATCCAGCCCTAACCTTGACCCCTATCCTATCAGCTGTTCCATCTGCCACTCATTGTGATCTGCCACACTTTAATTAATTTGCCTAATTAATTTGCCAGTCACATTAATATTGACGCCAGCGCGGGTCTCCTCATTGTCTGCGCATGGAGCCTGAAAAATCTGAGATGAAGGCCGTCGTCAGGGACGGGGCCGTTTTGACCGGCGGGGGCACAGGTCCGCCTCCTGGAGGATTTAGGCGGGGCAAGAGCCGCGGGCGGCGGCGGGTTCTTGGGTTTGCAGGGTGCTCAAACTTCTATCACGTCATGAGTCGGACAGCTGGCGGAGACAAGCTTTTCGGGCCGGCGGAGAAAGAGGTATTCCTAACGATCATGCGGAGACTGGAGCGATTTTCCGGGGTTCGGGTGCTGACTTATGCGGTGATGGCGAACCATTTTCACGTGCTGGTGCGCGTGCCCGATCGTGCGAGATTCTTGGAGCAATTCCACGGCGACGACGGTGAAGCAAAGCTGCTGCAACATCTGGGGCTGCTCTATTCGGATGAATTCCTCGCCGCGCTGAGGGCGGAACTAGCGGATTTACGGAAAAATGAGATGGCGGAGGAAGCGGAGGAACTGCTGGAACGGTTCCGGCTTCGATTGTGCAATTTGCCGTTGTTTGTTAAGGAGTTGAAGGAGCGTTTTTCAAAATGGTTCAACAAAATGCATGACCGAAAAGGAACGCTGTGGATGGAGCGGTTCAAAAGCGTGCTGGTGGAGGACGGCGAGGCACTCCGAACGATGGCGTGCTACATCGATTTGAATGCAGTGCGTGGCGGATTGGTGAAGGATTCAAAGGACTACCGGTGGTGTGGGTATGCGGAGGCGGTCGCCGGTTCGGAGCTGGCACAGGCCGGATTGTGCGATCTGATGGGACGGGAGCTAGAATTCTGGAGCAACCCTTTTGCGGACGCCCTGGATGGGCCGGAGAACGCCGGATCCCTATACCGAAGCTGGCTGTTTGAGCATGGCGTGGAAACGGAAAGTCGGCGGGGCGTTTCCAAGGAGGACCGGGAAGTTGTCAGAAAGCGCGCGGGTGGACTGACCCGCGGCGAGTTGTTGGCTTGCAAGGTCCGATATTTCAGCGACGGAGTGGCCATCGGCAGCAAGACGTTCGTGGACCGGGTGTTTGCGGAGTCACGGTCGAATTTTAGTTCCGGGAGGGAAAGCGGTGCCCGGAAAATCAAGGAAGCAACCGGACTGGGCCTGTTCTCTTTGCGGCAACTGCAGGTGTGGGCGGTCGAGTGACAAGTTGGAGGCGAGTGATCAAAATGCTCGGTAGATTTCTCGGATGCTGCCTGAGCTTCGGGCGCTAGCTTGTTGATCCTTGTCTGCTCTGCCGGCGCATTCAGCCCAGATCAGAATTTACGGCTCAACGAGCGGGATGAGGGATCGCCGAATCTCCATGGGAAATCCACCCCTTGGGAAATGCCGATGCGGAGGCCGGTGACTACCGATGCAGGTTGAGCGAGCCGGATTCCGCACGCTGGGGTTTCGAGAAATCGCGATCCGTGATCGGTCCCGCTAATTCCAAGGGCGCGGGTCAGCCGGCCGGGACCGGCTCCCAGCATTTTATCGGAAATCCCGGGGCGGCGGAGGCGCATGATTTCAATCCCCTCCACTGGCTCGATGGCGCGGATCAGGACGAAGCCGGAGGATTCGGCTCCCTTTACCAGGATATTGAAAAGCCAATGGGTTCCGTAGTTGAGGTAAACGTAGGCATCGCCCGCTTCGTGCGACTCGATGTATCGGCGGCTGCTGGGACGTCTCCAAGTGTGGCAGGCGGGATCGTCCACGGCGCTGTAGGCTTCCGTTTCGACGATACGCCCGGTGCACCCATGCCAGTGGAAATGCGCGCCGACCAACTCGCGCGCACACGACTCCGGGCTGCGGGTAAAGAACTTACCGTCAGTCCATAGGGAAGTTTCCGAGGGTGTTCGCATGGTAGGAAAATTTGCTGAATTTCTTCTCCCGAGCTGTTGCTCTTCGGAAAGTCGAAGCGTATGAGGAGAGAGCCTCGAAACGGGCGGTTTTCCAATCCCAACCTATTATGAAATCCAATATTCCCCATTCAAGCGGCGGGTATTCCTACGCAAACTCCTTAGTGACAAACAGGCCGACGACGCCCTCATCCCGGATTCAGCCCCACACAAGCTGGCTCTCCAGTTACGACGAGGAATGGAGCGTTCTCGTGGCGGAAAATGCGATCCGGTCCCGCCGGAGGCAGTCGAATCCCGATATCGATTCGCCGCCGCGCGTGTGGAATACGCCGCGTTTCTAAGTCACTCGACGGTGACGCTTTTCGCCAGATTTCGCGGCTGATCGATTTCGCAGCCGCGAATGTTTGCGACGTGGTAGGCGAAGAGTTGAAGCGCCACCACGGCCGGCAAGGTCGCGACCAGCGGATGGCAGGTGGGAATGGTGATGTAATCGTCCATACACTCTGCGGTCTCATGGTCGCCTTCCGTGACGATTCCTAGGATTCTGGCCCCGCGGGCGCGGCATTCTTCAATGTTTCCAAGAGTTTTGTCCTTGCCGGGAATGTCGCAGGCAAGGGCGATGACGGGAGTGCCTTCCTGCAGCAAGGCGATGGGACCGTGCTTGAGTTCGGCGGCGTGGTAGCCCTCGGCGTGAATATAGGAAATTTCCTTGAGCTTGAGCGCGCCCTCCAAGGCAACAGGATACATCGGGCCGCGACCGATGAAGAAGGCGTGCTCGTTTTGCGCATAGCGTTCGGCGATTTTCGCAATATGGGCGTTCTGGCTCAGGACCTTGCGGACGAGATCCGGAATGGAGGCGATTTCCTTCGCCAGCTTGATCCCGGCGTCCCGCGAGCAGCGGCGGCCGCGGCCGAGCTTCAAAGCCATCATGAGAAGAACGGCGACCTGGCAGGTGAACGCTTTGGTGGAGGCCACCGAAATTTCCGGCCCGGCGTGGAGATAAACTCCCCGGCCTGTTTCGCGGGCGATGGTGGAACCCACTACGTTGCAAAGGCTCATGACGAACGCGCCTTTTTGATTTGCTTCCCGGACCGCCGCCAGCGTATCGGCAGTTTCGCCGGATTGGGAAATGGCAACGACGAGGTCGCGGCTGCCGAGAATCGGGTTCCGGTAGCGGAATTCCGCGGCTTGCTCGACCTCCGCGTGGATATCGGCGAGGTCTTCGAATGCGTATTCGCCGACGAGGCCGGCGTGCAGCGAAGTGCCGCAGCCGATTAGGACGACGCGGCCGAGTTCGGCAAGTTCGCGGGGCGAGGTGCCCATGCCGGCGAGCTTGGAGGTGCCGAGATTGAAATCGAGCCGGCCGCGGATGGCATTGCCGAGAGCATCGGGTTGCTCGTGGATTTCCTTGAGCATGAAGTGCTCGTAGCCGCCCTTTTCCGCGGCTCCGGCATCGAGGCCGAGTTCGGCAATTTCGCGGGTGACGACGCAGTTGTCCAAGTCCCGGATATCGACGGAATCGGCGGTGACGATGGCGATGTCGTTGTCGTCCAGATAGATGACGCGCTGGGTATGGGCGAGAATGGCGGACGCATCGGAGGCGACAATGGTTTCCCCCTCCCCCACGCCGATGACGATGGGGCTGCCGCGGCGGGCGGTGACGATTTTTCCGGGATCTTCCGAGGAAATAACGGCGATGCCGAAGGTGCCTTCGACTTGGTGGAGCGCGTCGCAGACGGCTTGGAAGAGGTCGCCTTTATCGCAATCCCCGATGAGGTGGGCGAGGACTTCGGTGTCGGTGTCGGAGTAGAAATGGTGGCCCTTGCCCTCGAGCCGGGCACGGACGGCACGGTAATTCTCGATGATGCCGTTGTGGACAAGCGCGATATTCCCCGACTGGTCGAGGTGCGGGTGGGCATTGGCCTCGGTCGGCGGACCGTGGGTGGCCCAGCGGGTGTGGGCGATGCCGAGGCCGGCGCGGTGGAAAAGCTCGGGCGACCATTCCTCATGGGCCTTGTCGCTAAGACGCGAAACCTTGCCGGCCGATTTGGAAACCAACACGTTGTGGTTGTCCAGGATGGCGACTCCGGCGGAATCGTAGCCGCGGTATTCGAGTCGGCGCAGGCCGTTGATGAGGACGGTGGGCGCATCCGCTTTTCCAATGTATCCGACGATTCCGCACATGGTGGGTAGGTGTTTGAGAGTTGAAATTCAGGATTTTACATCGCGCAGGACGACTTCGCCGGGGCGGGTGCTGGTTCCGGGCCAAAATTTCCGGCCGGGGTAAATCGAGGTGTTGATGCCGGTATGGACGCCATCGCCAAAGATGGCGCCGAATTTCCTGCGGCCGGTATCGACTAGGCCGCCGCCGACGGTGGAGCGGTGGTTTTTGCCGTCGTGGCGGAGGTTCGAAGTGGTGGTGCCGGCGCCCAGATTGACCTTCTCGCCAAGGATCGAGTCGCCGACGTAAGACAAATGGCCGACGTTCGAATGGGAGAGGATGACGCAGTTCTTGATTTCGACAGACTGGCCAATGTGGCAGCCGTCGCCGATGCTGGTATGGCCGCGGATATAGCAGTTCGGACCGATCTTGCAGTTGGCACCGACGACGGCATTTCCCTCGATGAACACGCCGGGGAGAATGCGGGTGCCGGGGCCGAGATGGATTTTCCCCTCGACGACGGCGGATGGGTAGACCTCGCCTTGGATGTCGTCACCCACGAGCGAGGCAACGTATATCTCGTTGGCGCGGAGGAAGTCCCACGGATAGCGGATGACAAAAGAGGCCTTTGCAAGGAACGGACTGTCCGGCTCCGGGGAGGATCGCATCCATGCGGTGAGGATTCCATTGGTGTCCACCATCGCGGATTTGCCGGAGGCGAGGAAATCGGCAACATCGGCGGGATCGAGCCAAGCGGCGGGATCGAAGCTCATTTCCGCTCCAGCGAGCGCGCGCCGGCGGTGCTCGGCCAGCGGGACGTTGCCAATCGGGAAATCCGCGATTTCTCGCGTGAGCGAGAGCGGGTGGCAATCGGAAATGGCGAACGACATGGGAGGATTCAGCCGATTTCCTCAAGGATGGCGGTCGAGAATTTTTCCACCCACGTCCGGACCTCGCGCTCCTCGCGGTGCTCGACGAGGACGCGGATTTTATTCTCGGTGCCGGAGTAGCGGATCAGGTGGCGGCCCTTTTCGCCGAACTCGCTGGTGGCTTCCTGCATAAGTTTCTGGAGCTTGGGCAGGGATTCGAGCGGCGGCTTTTTCGCGACCGTCATGTTGGCGAGCTCGGTTGGATATTCGCGCATCACGGCGGCGAGCTGGGCCAAAGTCGCCTTGCGCTCACGCATCAGGCGGAGGACCTGGAGGGCGCTGAGAATGCCGTCGCCAGTGGTGACGTGGTCGCCGAAAATGAGGTGGCCGGAGTTCTCACCGCCAAACGAAAAGCCGCCTTTGCGCATACGCTCGATCACGCTGCGATCGCCGACGGGCGTGATTTCCACGGCGATTCCTTGAGATTTCATCGCTTCGACGAGACCAAGGTTGCTCATCACCGTGGCGACGAGGGTGTCGTTTTTCAATTTCCCCTGTTCCTTGAGGCCGATGGCGCAGAGGGCAAGGATGCGGTCGCCGCTGACGACTTGGCCATTGGCGTCGGTGAAGATGACGCGGTCGGCGTCGCCATCGAAGGAAATGCCGATATCGGCATTGTGCGAGCGAACGAGATTGCCGGCGGTTTGCGGGTAAAGCGCGCCGCAGTTGTCGTTGATGTTCAGTCCGTCCGGCTCGACTCCGACGGTCACGACCTGCGCACCGAGTTCCTTGAAAATGAGCGGCGCGATGATGTAGGCAGCGCCATGGCCGCAATCCACGACGACCTTCATGCCGTGCAGCGGGACATTGTCCGCGGTGTGCTTCGCGAACTCGATGTAGCGACCGCGGGCGTCATCGATGCGGTGCGCCTTGCCGATTTGACAGGGCGGAAGCGGTGTGGATTCCGGCTCGTCGCCCATAATGTGGCGCTCGATGATCGCCTCAATGTCGTCCGAAAGCTTGTAGCCGTCCGGGCCGAAAATCTTCAACCCGTTGTCCTCGTAGGGGTTGTGCGAGGCGGTGATCATGATCCCGGCGGCGGCGCCCATGGATTTCGTCAAATGGGCAACGGCGGGAGTGGGTAGCGGGCCGACGAGGAAAACGTCCATTCCCATCGAGACGAGGCCGCTGGTGAGGGCGGTTTCCAGCATGTAGCCAGAAATCCGGGTGTCCTTGCCGATGACGACGCGGTTCCGGTTCGGGCCGGACGAGCGAAGCACGGCAGCGACGGCCTTGCCGGTGCGCAACGCCAGCTCGGCGGTGATGGGAAATTCGTTCACACGGCCGCGGATGCCGTCGGTGCCAAAAAGTTTGATGGTTGGTTTCACGAGTGCGTCGGGGGGAGCGCCGCTTGTTCAAAATTAAATGAACTTTATCAAGCCAATTTCCGCTAGCCTCCCAGCGTGGCGCGACGGATGCGCCCGGGGGATTTCCTGAGGAAACGAGTCGCGAGCTTTTCGAATTCCTCGGAAAGGTCCGTTAAATGAAGCTCTAGAGCGCCTTCGCGATTACTGGTTTCCAACAAGCCGAGCCGGTGAAGCTCCACTTTCAAATGCTCGGCGCAGGTGGTGGCGGAATCGACGAGACGGATCTCCGCTGGCAGGATTTCCTGCAAAATCGGGATGAGCAGCGGGTAGTGCGTGCAGGCGAGCATCAGCGTGTCGATGCCCTTGTCGATCAACGGCTTGAGATAGGTCTCGAGCACTTCTCGAAGTGCCGGGTGGTCGAGCCAGTTTTCCTCAATGAATGGCACCAGCAGCGGCGTTGCTTGGCCGTGGATGATTAGTCCTGTCCGCCGCAGCGCGAGCGCGTGCTGGTAAGCGTGGGAACGGATCGTGCCGCGCGTCGCGATGATGCCGATCCGCTCGGCGTCGGGGCTGGCAAGGGCGGCGTCCACACCTGGCTCAATCACGCCGATGATCGGGATTCGATACTGTTGGAGGAGCTGTGGCAGCGCGTGGGCGGTGGCGGTATTGCAGGCCACAACGATGGCTTTGACGCCCTTGGAAATGAGAAACCGCACATCCTCGTCGGCGAATTGGCGGATCGTTTCCGGGCTTTTCGAGCCATACGGCAAGCGCGCCGTATCTCCCAGATACAGAATGTCTTCCGCGGGCAGAAGCTCCTGAACCGCGCGCACGACGGTCAGCCCTCCGACTCCTGAATCGAATATTCCCAATGGCGCCTGATTCACTGGCGCGGAGTCTGTCCGCCGGTCCGCGCGCGCCAAGTGGATTCTCCTATGGAAATCTCCCGCGGCCATGTCCGTAGCACCGGGATGATTCGCTGCCGGTTTCTTCTCATCCCGCTTTTCGCGATCCACTCTGCCAGCGCCGGCACGGCCGACCTATCGGCTGACTTGGCAAAATTTATCCGCGATCGAAAAATCCCCGGTCTCGCCGCCGCCGCGGTGCTCGATGGGAAAATCGTTGCCGCCGGAGCAACAGGCGTGCGCAAATACGGCGACCCCGTGCCGGTCACCGTTGACGACAAGTTCCACCTCGGCTCCTGCACCAAATCCATGACCGGAGCGCTCGCCGCCATGCTCGTGGCCGACGGGAAAATCCGCTGGGACAGCACGGCGGCGGAAGTTTTCCCGGATCTGGAAATCGCGGCCGGCTACCGGCAGGCCACGCTCCTCGAAATGGCCTCCAATACCGGCGGAGTCCCCCACGACGTTCCCCCGGCACTGTGGAAATCCACCGTAGCTAACCGCGGAAAGCCCGAGGCCGTCCAGCGCCTGGACTTCGTCCGCGCCCTGCTCGCCGTGCCGCCCGCCTACCCTCCCGGCACCGCGAATGTGTATTCAAACGGTGGCTTCACCGTCGCCGGGGCGATGCTGGAAAATGTCTCCGGCATGCCCTACGACCGGCTCATCGCGAAACTCCTTTTCAAGCCACTCCACCTGCGGTCCGCCGGCTTCGGCGCTCCCGGCACGGCGGGGAAAATCGACCAGCCCTACGGCCACGTTTTCAAAAACGGCATCCTCTTCCCGATCACGCCCGGCCCGGGTGCTGACAATCCGCCCGCCATCACGCCAGCCGGACGCGTCCACCTTTCCATCCTCGATTTCGCCCGCTACGCCAGCTTCCAGCTTGGCACCGCCGATCCCTCGCCGCTCGAGCGAAAATCTCTCGATTTCCTCCACACCCCCGTCCCGCCCGCCGAGGACTACGGCGTCGGTTGGAACATTTTCAAGCGCGATTGGGCCGGCGGCACCGCGCTCACCCACAACGGTACGAACACCATGAACTACGCCGTCATGTGGCTGGCTCCGGACAAGAAATTCGCCGCCGTGGCAGCCTGCAACATCGGTGGCGACGCGGCAGCGAAGGCATGCGACGACGCGGTGGCATTCCTCATCGGGACATACCTGACCCGTCGGGATGACGAGAATTGAGGCTTTCCCCATCCCCGACCCGGTTTCTATTCCGGCATGGCAGACGTTTTTACCCCGGAAAAGCGCTCACAGGTGATGGCCGCGATCCGCAGCCGCCACACGAAACCCGAACTTGCCCTGCGCTCGATGCTTCACCGCCTCGGCTACCGCTTCACTGTCAACGGTCCGGGCAACATGCGCCTCCCCGGCCGCCCGGACCTCGTCCTGCCGAAATATCGGACGGTCATCTTTGTCCACGGCTGCTTTTGGCACGGCCACCCCGACTGCCCGCATTTCCGCCTGCCGAAATCCCGCCGCGAGTGGTGGACAGAGAAAATCGAGGGCAACCGCCGCCGCGACGTTCGCAACGAGACCGCCGTGCTCAGCCTCGGCTGGCACGTCGTCACGATCTGGGAATGCGCCCTAAAAACCGCCGCCGCCCGGCTCTGGCTCGAAGGACGCCTGCCGCGGCTGATTTCCGACTGAGAGAAAATCCCCCCGCTTGGTGACGGATTTCGCCTCAAAAAGAATCTTGCCGGTCCCGCATGCGCTCCTTATAGACTCGCCTCAGCCGCACACTTGGCAGGCGGGGATATCCATCTTCCTCACCCGCCGGCGCTCGTTGCTAACGGCATCCGCCGCTTTTCGATTTTTCATGGAACGCCTCAATTCGCCTCCCGTCACCGATCCTTCCGATCGGTCAGGACCAGCCTTCCCCGCTCGCTCCGATTCATGATCCGGCGACTGGTCCATCGTTCCGCACCCCTCTTCGCACCGGCATCGTGCGGCGGCTCAGCCCGTCCGCGCACCGGTGGGTCGCACCCCACAATTGGAGGACAAAGCCATCGCTAAACCACAGAAAAAACAAAATAGGGGTCGTTTCCGCGACATGACGCGGATCAACGACCGCATCCGTGCCCCGAAAGTCCGCGTCGTGCTCGCCAATGGCGATCAGCTCGGCGTGATGAGTTCCCGCGAGGCGCTTTCCAAAGCGCAATCGCTCGGACTCGATCTCGTCGAAATCGCTGGCCAGGTGGATCCGCCGGTCTGCAAAATCGTCGACTACGGGAAATACAAATACGAGCAGGCCAAGCTCAAAAAGCAGAAGTCGAAAAGTTCGACCCGCATGAAGGAAGTGAAAGTCCGGGTGGGCACGGGCGCGCACGACTACAATATCAAGCTCGGCCGGGCGGAAGGCTTCCTCGAAGCCAATCACAAGTGCCGCTTTGTCCTGCAATTCCGCGGCCGGGAAAATGCTCACAAAGACCTCGGTTTCGTCGTTCTCAACCGCATCGTTGAGGACCTCAAGACCATGGCTCAGGTCGATCAACCGCCGCGTCTCAACGGCCGCGCCGTCGCCATGATCCTGTCCCCGCTGCCCGCCCACCAGCGCAAGCGAAAGTTCCACCTTTTCCACGGCGAGCTAATGGACGAGGACGATTTCGAGGACGAGGAGGACACCGACGAGGAAATCCCCGACGATGTGCCGGATGCCGAAGGCGCCGAAACTTCCGAAGAGGTGGAATCCACGGAGCCGGACGAGAAACCCGTCTCCGAAGCCACCGCCTGACCGCCGCCTGATGGCGCAGCCATGCTGTATCTCTTCGATATCGACGGCACGCTGGTGGACACCGGCGGTGCCGGCATGGCCGCGCTAAAGGAGGCGAATCTTGCCGTTTTCGGCCACGAGGGTCCGGAGCTGGATCTGGCTGGAAGCACTGATCTCGGCCTTGTCGGCGGATTGCTCGCGCATTTTCAAATCGAGCCGACTCCCCAGCGCGTTTCCGATTATTTCGCCGCTTACCACGATCGTCTTGATTGGAATCTGGCCCACGGCGGCTTCGCCGGGCGGGTTCTCGACGGGGCCTCCGAACTCCTCGACGCGCTTGCCCGGCGATCGGAAATCGTCGGGCTTCTGACCGGCAACACCGAAGTCGGGGCCAGCGCCAAGATGCGCTATTTCGCTCTTGATCGCCATTTCCGCTTCGGCGCTTACGGCAGCGACCACGCCGACCGCAACCTCCTCGGCCCGATCGCCCTGAAACGCGCCGCCGCCCACGCCGGCCGCAGCTTCACCGCAAGTGAAACCCTCGTCATCGGCGACACGCCCAAAGACATCGCCTGCGCTCACGCCATTGGCGCGCGATGCCTCGCCGTCGCCACGGGCCGCTTCTCCGCGGAGGAACTGGAATCCCACGGCGCCGACCATATCGCCGAAAGCCTGACCGACGCTCTCGCCTGGCTCTGAGCTCCCGCTTAGCTCGGATCGCACAACGCAGCACATGCGAATTCTCACCGCCAGAAAGTCAATATTAATATGCCTGGCATATTAATGACGTTGTGAGGTTGGGTCCGGTTTCGTCGCCCCGCCAAATCCGGCACTTCAAAACGGCCGCTTCAGTCGTCAACTTTATTTTGCCTGGCAAATTATTTGGTCGGCAGCCGGCCGGGCGCGGTGCGAAATCATCGGGAGCTGAAGTCACGGCACTTGGCTGGATTTAGGTCGTCAGCGAGCTGCTGTAGGTAAAATCGGTGTAAACGGGAGAGCGTGAGTTTGCCGTCGCTGCGGGATCGGCCAATCCTCCGGATCTTATGAAAACGCATATCCAAGCGCTGTTGCTGGTGGCGGGTCTCCAAACGGCGCCCGCGTTCGAAGTCCACGAATGAGGCACATTCACCACCGTCTCCGGATCGGACGGAATCCTGCTGGAGGGCCTGGAGCGGGAGGAGGTGCCGCTGCCGCCTTTCGTCAATTCTCATTTCGGTCTCGAAAACGGCCAACCGCCGCGGATTTCCGAAATGGTCCGTCTCCAGAAGGACCTCGGTTTTCAGAGCTTCCTGCAGCTGGCAAAAGGCCTCGGCCGTCGTCCGGTAACAGGCGTGACGGTGCAAATGGAAACCCCGGTAATCTATTTCCATTCGGCCACCGCGCTGCGAGCCAAGGTGACGGTAGGCTTCGAGGGCGGGACCATCAGCCAGTGGTTTCCCGAACGATCCGGCGGCCAAATCCTCCCGGAACCTCCGCGTTCCGCCGATGGGAAACCGCCACCTCCCGACGCGTGGCTGTTTGATTTCTCCCCACCCCGGCGCGGCCAAATCGAATGGGATGTGGAGGTGCTTTCGCCCGCCGAATCGCGAGCGGCTGTCATTTTTAAACCGAGCGATTCCGTCAACTGGCTGCGCGCGCGGATCCCGGAAGCGAACGTGGTGAGATCAGCATCCGGGGAGCTGGAAAATTATCTATTCTATCGGGGAATCGGGAATTTCCCGCCCGGCTTGCGGCTCACGGTTTCCGCCGACGAAACCCTGCATGCCGAAAACCGGACGCCGGAGAAAATCCCCTATTTGCTGGTTTTCGAGCGACGCGGCGGCGTCGTCCTCTGGCATGCGGCCGCGGGAATTGACTCGGGCGGATCTTTGCAAATCCCGGAAAGCGCGCTGGTCGGGACCGCGTCGGGAAAATTCCCGGAGGAGATTTATCGGTCCATTCGCGACGCCCTTGCCGCCACCGGGCTGCTGCAATCCGAAGCGGACGCGATGGTCCAGACGTGGTGGACCAGCTATTTCGAAACCGAGGGATTGCGCGTTTTCTGGATTCTTCCGAGGACCGAAACCGATCGTATCCTGCCGCTCGCGATCTCCCCCGCTCCAGAAAAGGTGGTCCGCGTCTTGGTGGGTCGCTCGGAAATTCTTCGCCCGGCCAAAGAGGCCGAACTCCTGGAATTAGCCGCCCGCCAGGGCAACGATGCCGCTCCTTGGCTCCAGTTGGTGGCGACCGACCGCTTCGGCTCCGCTTTCCGCCATCGGGTCGAGGCACTGAAGTCCGCGCAAACCGCTCGCCCCTGAGAAAAAACCGGCGGAAATCGAAGCGGGGGGACATTCGATTTCGCCGGTCTTCTGGAAACACGGGGGGATGTTTTCGTCGCCATCCGCTTCCGGGGGGAGGTCCGCTTGCGGCGACGGACAAGAGATAGTCCGAATCCGGCCATAGCGGCATAACGCCATCGCGTGGTTCGCCACGACCGGCCGCAAATCAGGCCGATTTCCGCCTTCCACAAGGGGGATTCCCATCAGAGTCGCAGGGTGAAGGGAGTGCCGCGCGAAAGGCGCAACGGGTCTGGGCAACAGCTTTTCCGTCGCAGTTGCGCGCCTGCCGGAAATCCGCTTGGGTCCGCGCATGTGGCGCAGGGTGGCGGCTCCGTTAGTTTTGGTGGTGGCGATTCTGGCGGCGTCGCTGGGGCTTTTGCGCCTGCGATTCGACACGGATATTTTGTCGATGCTGCCGCCGGAACTGCCTGAGGTAAAGGGGCTCAAGGCATTTCACGAGGCGTTCTCGCGGGACGACGAATTAATCCTCCTGATTGAAGGCGGCGCGGCGGATGAGGGCACACTGGGCGAAGCCGCGGCCTCGCTGGCGAAGCAGCTCGAAGCGGACGGCGTTGTTGCCCGCGCCCGCTGGCAGCCGCGCTGGAACGAGGATCCCGAAGGCATCGCGGAGTTGCTCGCCTACCTCTGGCTCAATGGCGATCCAGCCGAGGCCCGGATGCTTGCAGCCCGCCTCGCTCCGGGGAAATCCGAAGCCGCGTTGCAAGAGGCATTGGCGAAGGTCGGCACTTCCATGGAGGGCCTCGACATGGTGATGCGGGCGCACGATCCCTTCGGATTTCTCGATCAACCGGCGGTCCGCCAGCTCACGAACGCTGAGGGCAGCGGCGAGGCATTCGAGAGTCCCGACGGCCGCTCGCACCTGCTTTTCGCCGAGGCGACGCGCCCGGTTCACGGCTATCGCGAGGCCGATGTCTGGCTAAAATCCGTACGCGCCTCCATTGCCCGCTGGCAGACCGCCGATGGCGCGGGCCTGGCCGTCCGCATGACCGGCGAACCGGCATTTTCGTCGGAAATCGGCGTAGCGATGGAATCCGATTTGAGCGGCTCCATCGGCATCACGCTCGGGCTGATCGGCCTGCTTTTCTGGTGGATGCAGCGACGGCTCAGCCTGTTGCTCGGTCTGGTGGGCGTGCTCGTGATTGTGTTCGCGGTAGCGCTCGGCGGCGCAGGCTGGCTTTACGGCAGCTTGAGCATCATCGCGTTAAGCTCAATCGAGATCCTCATCGGCTTGGCGGTGGATTATGGCCTCGTCATCTGCCAGGAGGCCAAGCTGGCCGGGCACGACAAGGCCGAGCTGCGGAAATCCTCCGGCCCGCCCGTGTTCTGCGGCGCGATCACGACGACGGTGGTTTTCCTAGCGCTGAACCTGGGCGGGCTGCCCGGCATGGCGCAGCTCGGGACGATTGTCGGCATTGGCTTGGCTGCTGCCGCGGTCATCATGCTGGTGATTTACCTGCCGTTCGTGGCGAAATTCGGCGTGAACCGCGCCCCGGCCCGCGGCACCGTGGATTTCCTGCCGCGCCAAAAACCGGCGTGGGCCATCGGCGGCGCGCTCTCACTGGCCGCGATCGCCGTATTGATTTTCCACGGCATGCCCGCCGCAGAGTTCGATTCGAAAATCATGCGCCCGCGGAACAGCACAGCCATGGACACCTTCGAGCGCGTGCAGCGCGCGTTCCCGAGCTGGAGCGGCGACGCGCTCGGCATCGTCGCCGAGGCGAAATCCGACTCCGCCATGCTCGAGCGCATCGCCGAGACCCGCCGCCGGGTGGCGAATTTGGAGAAATCCGGGAAGATTTCGTCCGCCTCGCTGCCGACCGGCTGGTGGCCGGACGCGGCGGCGCAGGCGACGAACCGTCCGGTCCTTGCCCAGCTCGCTGCCGCCAAGGACCGGCTGCTCGCCGAGGCGGATTCAGTGGGATTCGCCGAAGAGGGCGTCGCGCTGGGGAAATCCGTATTGCGGGAAATCGCCGCGCAAACCGCCCGCGCCGGCTTGATTTACCCCCAGTCCGAATCCGCGCGGGAAATCATGCGCTTGTTCCTCTCACGCCGCGACGAGGGCGGCGGCTACCTGCTCGGCAGTGTCACCCCGGCACTTGGAATCGACCCGGCTGGCTCGGACTACGATGCCTTCCGCGAGGCCACCGGCGGCGGCATCTGGCTGAGCGGTTGGCAGCTTTTCAAGCCGGCGATCGCGCGCCTCGTCGCCACCGACATGACGCGCATGCTGGTGCCGATGTTCGTCCTGCTCGTCGCGATGATGGCCGTGATTTTCCGCCGCGCAGCCGACGTCGCGTTGGCTCTGCTAGCAATGGCCGTTTGCACGCTGCTGCTGCTGGCGATCATGAGCCTGGCTGGATTGAAATGGAATTTCGTCAATCTCATGGCCACCCCGCTGCTGCTCGGCACCGGCATCGACTACGCGATCCACGTCACCCTCAGCCTGCGGCGGACGGGCGGAAATACCCGCGAACTCTGGCAGGGCACCGGCAAGGCGCTGCTCTTCTGCGGCGCCTCGAACGTCATCGGCTTCGGCTCGCTGATTTTCTCCTCCAGCGACGCGCTCGTGAGCCTCGGAATCGTCGCCGTCATCGGCATCCTGCTCAGCATGGCGATCTCGATTTTCCTCCTCCCCGGCTGGCGCGGACGTGCGAATCACTCCGCCCCGGACGGCTGATCCGGCAGCCATCCGCTTACCAGGTGGATCATCCCGTTCAGGCCGTCGTGATCATTTTCCAAATCCAAATCCCGCACGCAGCGGAGCCAGAATTCACGCGCCTCACCGTCCAGCGCCGGGAAATCCACGCCATCCGGCAGCTTCATCCGGCAGCACGCCATGTGAAAATGCTTCGCCGCCCCGGCTCCGTCACGGAGGCCGAATTTACCGCCCAAATCCTTGAGCAACATTGCGTTCTGCGCGCCCTCGCGTTTCCATTCGAGCTGGTGAAGGCCGTCGGGCGCGACGGAATAGGCCGTCAACCAACCGGCTGTGACCATCCGGATGGCAGCGCGTTCGAACCCATCATTTGCTTCCATGGCATCCATCGCCGGTCCGGTTAGCAGGACGTGTGCGAATTGCAAGCCCTGCTAGGGCCGCGCCGGCAGGACTGCCGAAGTGCCGTCTCCCCGATAGGGCCGGCGCCGGCTGCATTCAGCCGTGCTTGGCCTGTGTCTCAGCCTCCGCCACGTCCAGCGATTTCCCCGAGTCCACTCGGCGCGTGAAATCGCTGAAACGAGCCATCTCCCGCCGCACCACCGGGAACAGGAAATACACGCCGATCAGATTGGGAATGCTCATCGCGAACAAGGACGCGTCTGAGAACTCCACTGCATTTCCCAGCGATGCCGCCGAGCCGGCGACAATTACCAGGCAGAACAAAATCTTGTACATCAAAGCCACGATTTCCTTCCTGCCGAAAAGATACTGCCACGCCTGCAACCCATAGTAACTCCAAGTGATGAGCGTCGAGAACGCGAACAGCAGCACGCAGAGAAACAACACATACTGAAATCCCTCGTGAACCGATTGAAACGCCGCCGAGGTGATGCCTATGCCAAAGGCGGTGCTGGTGTCAGCCTTGTCGCCAATGCTATACATTTGCCCGTTCAGCATGAAATCGCCGCTGTCGCCTTTGAAATACATCGAGGTTACCAATACCAGCGAGGTCATGGAGCAGACGACGATGGTATCGAGGAACGGTTCCAGCAGCGCCACCACCCCTTCGGAGGCAGGCATGCGGGTTTTCACCGCAGCATGGGCGATTGGCGCGGAACCGATTCCAGCTTCGTTCGAAAAGGTCGCCCGCCGCATGCCCCAAACGAAAGCGCCCAGCAGGCCGCCCGTAACCACGGCGCGCGGGTGGAAAGCTTCCGTGAAAATCATTCGCAGTGCTTCCGGCACGTGCGGACCGTTGTGGATGAGCACAACAAGAGCGCTGATTACATAAATCACGCACATTGCGGGAACGAGCTTGCCTGTCACCCGCGCGATGCCACGAATGCCGCCGATGATGACGAGGCCCGTTACCACCGCCATGATAACCCCGAAGATCCACTGCCTTCCGGCGAAGAAACTCGCATCCCCACCGGTGATGTTCAGCAACTGCGAGGTCGCTTGATTGATTTGAAAAACATTTCCTCCGCCGAACGAGGCGAAGATGCAGAAGAATGCGAAGAATGCCGCCAGCACCTTCCCCACCGGCGCCATGCCACGCTCGGCAAATCCTTTTCTCAGATAATACATTCCCCCACCGTGGATATTGCCGGCGCTGTCGATTTCCCGGTATTTCACGCCTAGGGTGCATTCCGCGAACTTGGTCGCCATGCCCAGGATTCCCGAGAGGAACAACCAAAACGCCACGCCCGGGCCGCCGACCATAATGCCGATCGCCACACCGGCGATGTTTCCCAATCCGACCGTGCCGGAGACCGCCGCGCTGAGCGCTTGGAAATGCGTGATTTCCCCCTCGTCATCCGGTCGGCTGTAGCGGCCGCGCACGGTGCGGATCGCCAGGCCAAACGCCCGCAGATTGATGAATTTGAAAAATAGCGTCGCAATCAGCCCCGCCAGCGCCAGCCATATCACCACCACCAGAACAGGATAGCCGTTGACCGGCACGCTGTAGAAAATCGTTTCGGAGAACCAGCCGGTCGCGGTTTTAAAAAACTCGTCGATGCGCTCGTCGATCGTCGGGGCCTTCTCCGCCACCTCCGCGGCGCAGGCATGTCCGGCGGTTAGAAGGAATAAGGTCAGCAGCGCCAGGCGCTTTGCCATCGTTCGGTAAATGCGATCGATCATGGCCGGTGAAGCTGGCGAAGCCACCCGCGCCGGACAAGCGCAATCCCGCCGCCGCCGGCTCAGGCGGTGGCGAACTGCTTGTCCAGCCACTCGCGAACGGTAGCAGCCAGCGCCGCGTGGTGGCCTTCGAAGGAGTGCCCGGCGCCGTCGATTTCCACCCAATCCGTCTCGCTGCCCGCCGCATCCCGCGCGGCCAGCCCGTCGCGGATCGGCACGACATCGTCCGCGGTGCCATGCACCAGCAGCCACGGCTGGGTCACCGCCGCAGCCGCGTCCAGCGTCGTGCCGATCTGATGCATGTCATCGACGAACGCCTGCGAGAGCGGGCAATCAGGCTCATCCCACATGCAGCCCTCACCCGGCTTCACATCGCCAAATTCCCGTTCACAGAACTCCGCCGTGTAGGTCATCCCTGCTAGAGAAACCAGCGCTTGGATCCGCGGATCGCGCGCCGCCGCCAGCACGCCGACCGCGCCGCCCATGCTATGACCTACGTAAATCACCCGCGCGTCGTCCGGCACCAGCTTGAGCACCGCCTGCAGGTCGCCAATTTCCTTGGAAATCGTGGATTCCTCAAAGCGCCCGCCGGATTCGCCATTTCCCGAAAAGGAGAACCGCAGGCACGGCCAGCCCAGCCGTGACAACTCGTCCGCCAGCGCCACCAGGTGCGGCCGGTCTTTGTTTCCCGTAACCCCGTGGCCGATGACGACTAGCGCGTCCGCCCGCGATCCGGGGTGAAATGTGTGATCCAGCCGCTCGCCGGCCCGGTTATGGATTTCTCGATCTGATAACATGAGTGGTTTCGGTTAGTTGCCGGCGCGGTCGGGAAATGTCAGCTCGGCGATTCCGGATTTGTCCAAATCTCCCAGATCCAGTTCGATCATGCGGCGGTATTGCGCTTCCGCCGCTTGGGAAAGCGGCACCGAAATGCCCGCGGCCTTGGCCAGCCCGTTAGCGATCCCGCTGTCCTTCGCCGCGTGCGCCGCCGAGAAATAACAGTCGTGCTCACGCCCGATCATGTCCGCGCCGTCCGTTTCCAGCACCCGCGAATTCGCACCGGTCTGCGAGAAAATCTCCTTCAGCGATTGCAAATCGAGCCCCATCGCCGCGCCCAGACCGAGTCCTTCCGCGAGGCCAGCCGTATTGATATTCATCACCATGTTGACCAGCGCCTTGATGCGCGCCGCGTCGCCCAAGCCGCCCACGTATTTGAGAGAGACTGACATGTCTTTCAACATCGGCTCCATTTTCGTAAACACCTCATTCTCGCCGCCGATCATCAGATAGAGCGTGCCGTTGCGCGCCTGATCGATGCTCGAGGCCATGCTGGCCGCCAGCGTGGAAGCACCGGCCTCCGCCGCCGCCCCGCCCGCTTTTTCGTGGGACTCGGGCGTGACCGTCGCGCAGTTCACGAAGATTTTTCCCGTAGCGTTCCGGAGCAGCGAATCCGGGCCGGAGAAAATCGCATCCATCGACGCGTCATCGCTAACGACCGTGAAAATCACATCGCAAAGCTCCGTCACCTTCGCCGGACTTCCCGCCACCTCGCAGCCCAGCTCCATCGCCAGCGACGACGGATCGTGCGAATCGTAAACCGCCCCGATTTTGTATCCCAGATCGTTCAGCCGCCTCGCCATGTTCGCCCCCATCCGGCCAACTCCCACAAATCCAACAGTCGCGTTTTTCATGCCGCCGAGCCTGCCCCGCCCCCACAATTCGTGCAACCGGAACTTTCCAATCTCAGCCGAAAACCGGTTCCGCTGGAACAAGAAGATGCATTCAGCCGCGGATGAACGCGGATGAAATATCCGATGAAACGAGGATCCAGAATCCTCACCAAGCCCCGGATTTTTATTCCTCCCCACTCATCCTCTTCATCTGTGTCCATCCTGTTCATCTGTGGTTGAAAAATCTTCTCTTCTTCCAAACCCCAAGTTCACCAAAGCCCGTAATGTCCGGTCTTCATGATATAAACCCCCATCAGAAAATTCGCGGTGGCGTGCATGACAACGCACGCACCCAGGCTTTTGCTCCAGACGCACAACAAATAAGTCAAACTCCCATAAACGAAAGCCGCTGGGTAATCCGAAACTCCGTGAGCCAGAATGAACATGCCGGTGACAATGAGATAACTTCGCCAGGTCGCCCGCCCGAAAGGCTGCTTCCAGTAGTCACCTTCCCAATCGCATACAAATCGCATCAGGAAGCCGCGCCAGAAGATTTCTTCCACCAGCGCCACCACCACCGCGGCGCGGAGGAAGCGCATCGTTAGAGATCCCCAATAGGCGAGCGGACTGTGAAAAATCCCCGGATCGAAACCATCGCGCCGCTCCGAGACGCCCAGATAGCCGAGGATTCCATCCGGCTTGTCTGTCAGTCCCCAGCGATCGTACAACGCCGTCGGCAGCAGCCAGACGCCGATGCCGATCGCGCCGAAAACAATCGCCACCAGCGACCATTTCCACGACCAGGTGAACGTATAACTCCGCCAGTAGCGGATGAGAAATCCAAGTGTCACCAAAGTCTGGACAGGATATATCAATTGCGCCGGATCCTGCCGCCACCACGGCGCGTCCGGGTGCTTCCATTCGATGAATCCGCCGCCGAGCTGAAGGACGATCATAAACGCCATGAACACCGCGAACGGCACGACATGCGCCCGCGTCAGACGGTCCCTGTCGTTCGGCGGGCTAGTGCATGGGGGCGCGTATGGATCCACGCGCGCCCGCGCCAGATGCTCCGCCGAATGCCCGGATTTGCCCGCGTTCATGGGGTCTTCAATCCGCCCACGAAGCGCTCGATCTTATCGGTTGCCGTACGGATGTCATCGAAGGCGGTGGCATAACAGCAACGCAGGAAACCCTCACCAGAGGGGCCGAAGGCGCTACCCGGCACGCAGGCCACGCTTTCCTTTTCCAACAGACCCATCGCGAATTCCTTGCTCGAAAGCCCGGTTCCGCGAATGTCCGGGAACACATAGAAAGCACCGCCGGGAGTATGGCAATCCAAGCCGATTTCATTCAGCCGCCGCACCAGGAAATCCCGTCGCAGCAAATAACTGGCCTTCATCTCCAGCATCGCCGGCTTGCCATTTTCCAACGCCTCGATCGCCGCGTTCTGGCTCATGATCGGCGCGCAGAGCATGGAGTATTGATGAATCTTCATCATTGCCTCGATGATCGGCTGCGGCGCGCAGGCATAACCGAGGCGGAAGCCAGTCATCGCGAACGCTTTGGAAAACCCGTGCAAAAGAATCGTCCGCTCCTTCATTCCCGGCAACGATGCGATCGATACGTGCGGATCGGATTCGTCATAGCGCAGCTCGCTATAGATTTCATCCGTCATCACGATCAGATCGTGCTCGATGGCTAGTTTCGCGATTCCCTCCAAATCCTCGCGCGAGGCACAGGCACCAGTGGGATTGGTGGGGAAATTAATAAATACCACCCGCGTCCGCGGCGTGATCGCCGCCGCCAGCGCTTCCGGCTTCAGGGAAAACTCGTCCTCTTTCGTCGTTAGCACCGGCACTGGCACGCCATGCGCCATCATGATGCTGGGACTATAGGAAACGTAGCAGGGTTCGTGATAGATCACCTCGTCACCGGGGTTCAGCAGCGCGCGCAGGGCGATATCGATTCCCTCGGAAACGCCCACCGTCACCAACACTTCCTTATCCGCCTCGTAACTGACATCGAAGAATTCCTCCACATAGCGGGCGATGGATTTCCGCAGGGACAACAAGCCGAGATTCGAGGTATAGGTGGTCTGGCCCTTTTCCAGCGAGTAGATCGCGGCCTCGCGGATGTGCCACGGGGTCACGAAGTCCGGCTCGCCCACGCCGAGCGAGATGACGTCGTCCCGGCCCTGCACAAGTTCGAAAAAGTCGCGGATTCCCGAACGCGGGATGGCGGCGACATTGGTGGCGATTTTCGCGGAGTAGTCCATGGAGAGCGGCGCCCTGCGGCGGGGCGGCACTTCAGCGGGAGCGGCCGGAACCGTCAATGCCACGCTTTCGGAATCCCGCGCGGCTGTCCCGAAAGCGCCGCAATCCAAAGGGTGTCGCGGCCTGCGGCCTCCAAACGGCGTGGAGCGCCCGGCTTGGGAGTGGGAAGCCGACCCCACGTCCTTCGGCCACCACAACCACCCGTCGCGCGTCCGGCACGGAAAAGTCCGCCCTGCGGCGTCCGCCAACCGTCGCCTCCCGCAGAATCCCAGATCGCCTAAGTGGCCGTATCCAACCACTTCAGATCTCCCGCAGTTTCCGCCGGATGCGCCTGTCGCCTATCAGTAAATCCCGTTGACGCCCAAGTTCCCGCCCGCTTCGCTTCCTTTTGATAAACATGAAAACTATCGACATACAAAAGGACGCCGAGGATCGCTACGATGAAATCGTTTCCCGAACAAAAGCGTGGGCGGAGTCAGCCCGCGAGGGAGCACATCAGGAAATCGACAGGGAATTCGTCTTCAACACGACGAACGGGCCATTAACCCTTGCGGACAGCTTTAGGTATCAAGACGACCTGATCGTCATTCATAATATGGGAACGGCTTGCTCCTGGTGCGCCATGTGGGCGGATGGATTCAATGGCGTCAGGAAGCATTTGGAAGATCGGGCGGCACTTTTACTTCTATCGCCCGACGATCCGGAAACCGTCGCAAAATTCGCGAAGGCCCGGGGCTGGGGCTTCCCGGTTGCGTCTGCTAGAAATTCGGGATTCAACGAGTTCATCCAGTTCGGCAAGAGTGATGACATGGATCCAGGATTCTCAACTTTTCACAAAGACGCTGAGGGTCGGATCACGAGAATCAGCACGGAATGCTTCGGGGATTTCGACCTATTCTCGCCTGTATGGCATATGATCGCGAGATTGAAAGATGGCATCCACAACTGGGAGCCGGAGTTCGAATATGCCAAGCCGTCCTAGCAGGATTGAGGCCGCCAGAAAGCTTGGAACCGCAAGCGAGATTCAGATCCACACGGAACCGCGTGCGAAACTGAAGCGGACACGTTGGAGACCGAGATCCTCGATCAATTCCGAAAAGTGCGCGACCGGGGGGAAATCATTCTGCCAAACCACCCAGAACCGCCGCCGCATCCCGCGCCAGCAATGCCGATGGCCGCACCTTCAGTCCCGGAAACACCCGGCTCTCGAGAAATCCGCGGGAATCCGGCTGGTTTGCGACATATTCCCCTTCCTCCAGCAACCACCAGTCCAACGCGTCGTCCAAAACCCGCCACACGAGATATTCCCGCACCCCGTTGCGGCGATACATCCGCAGTTTCGCATGGGTGTCGATCGATACGCTGCTGGCGGAGATCTCCACGATCAGCTCCGGCGCGCCGCGAAGAAATCCGTCGGCATCGATCCGGGATGCGCCCCCCTCCATCATGCGCAACACCGCGTCGGGCTGTGGAACGTTTTTGTCGTCGAAGACGACAGTGGCATTTCCACCGGCATGAATACCGGGATGCGCGGCGGAATACGCCAGCAACCAGCCTTGGATCAGGGAATCAGGTTCTGCGTGCTGAATGAATCGGACTGGTGATGGCATGCGGACGGTTCCTTCGATGAGTTCGGCCTTGCGGGTGGCCGGCATATTTTCGTAACGGCGGAGAAATTCTCGAGCGCTGACCACGTCGCCGTTTTCGAGAGGTGGAATCGTCCGAACGTCGGAACGGATCGCGTCGATGACCTGACTCATGCCGGGACGCTACCCGCCACGCTGAATTTCGTCAACCAGCCGGAAATTGTTCCCACTCCCGCCAGTCGCGGCGGCACTGGATCAACCCATTTTTCACGCGATTGCGTAGGCCGGAATTCCTTGAGGCGGCGCGGGTTGCCGGGCAAATTGCTGTCGTATCTGGGTGCCGATTCTCCCCGGAATCGCAACCAACCCCGAAATCGACATGTCCACGACCCGCACGATCCTGATCGCCGACGACGAACCCGCCATCCGGCTGCTGCTGGAGAAAATCCTCGCTGCGGAGGGATTTCATGTTGTCACGGCCGAAAATGGCGCGATCGCCCTCCGCCTGGCGGCCCGCCAGCGCTTCGATCTGGTCATCACCGATCTGCTGATGCCCGGCACCGACGGCATTGAAACCATCCTCACCCTGCGCGCGAATTCTCCGGAAATCCCGGTCATCGCCATGTCCGGCGGCTGGAACAGCGGCAGCGGCAGCTACCTGCCCCTGGCGGGGAAAGTCGGCGCTTGCGCGATGTTGGAGAAGCCATTCAGCGCGCAGGTGCTGCTGGATTCCGTGCGTCAGGCGCTCGGCGAGGCGGTCGCGCTTTCGGCCTGAGCGGCCGGGCCTCCCGAGAATTCGCCACTCGCTGCGGCCGCCGCGGTGCCGCAAACTGGCCGGGATTTGTCCCGCAAACCCATGCCTCGTTTCCCATTGTGCGCCGCCATACTGGCTGCCGCTTCCGCCCACCTCGCCGCCGCGCCGCCGGAATTCGCCACGATTTTCGCCGACAGCATGGTCCTCCAGCGCGACGCCGCGGCTCCTGTCTGGGGCCGCGCCGAGCCTGGGAAATCCGTGACAGTGGTGATCGCAGGTCAATCCGCCACCGCCACCGCGGACGCCGGCGGCAGGTGGAAAGTCACGTTCACGCCGATTTCCCCACCGCCGGACAACGCGTCGCAAACCATGACGGCCAGCGCGGACGGCGAAACGGCGACGATTTCCGAAATCCTCATCGGCGACGTTTGGATCTGCGCCGGCCAGTCGAACATGGCCTTCCGCCTGAACCGCGACGAGGACGGCGCGACCGCCGCCGCCGCCGCGAACGATCCGCTCATTCGCATCTGCGACGTGGGCGGCCGCCGCACGGATTTGGGCGAGCCAACGCCTGACGATTTGGAATCCGCCGATTGGAAAATCGCCGGGCCGGAGACGGTACCGAATTTCAGCGCCGTCGGCTACTACTTCGCGCGGGACTTGCGGAAATCCGCCAGAGTGCCGATCGGCCTGATCGACACGTCCGTCGGCGGCACCCCGATGCGCTGCTGGATGAGCCGGAAAACCCTCGAATCCGACTCGATTCTCCGCCCGCAAGTCGCCACCTACGACGAAGAAATCCGCAACCGTCCCGAGCGCGTGGAGAAATATGAGCGCCAGCTCGCCGCCTACGAGAAGCGCGGCAAAACCGGCCAGCGCCCCTACGCGCCCAAGCCGCTCAACAGTTCCTACCGCCTCGCCTATTTCCACGACAGCGTCATCGCGCCGCTCCAGCCGATGGCGATGAAAGGTGTGATTTGGTATCAAGGCGAGGCGGATTCCGGCCGCCACGCGACCTTTCGGCACCAATTCGCGACGCTCGTCGCCGAGTGGCGCGGCGAGTGGGCCAGGGGAGATTTTCCGTGGCTTTTCGTGCAGCTCGCGCCGTTTTCCGAGCCGACCGGGCGGCAGTTCCCGCTCGTCTGGGAGGCGCAGGAGAAATCCATGGAAATCCCGAATTCCGCCATGGTCGTCTCGCTGGATTCCGGCGAAGCCAAGAACATCCACCCGCCGCACAAAGCGGCAATCGGCGCGCGCCTCGCCCTTGCCGCCCGCGCCCTCGCCTACGGCGAAACGACCGCTTGGCGCGCCCCTGTGTTCGGGCAAATGGCGAAGCGCGACGGCAAAATTTTCATTCGCTTCAAGGACACCGGCGACGGCCTGACCGCCGGCAAGGACGGGCTGAAATTCTTCACGATCGCCGGCCCGGATCGGAAGTTCGTCCCCGCCGAGGCGGAAATCACCGGCAAGGATACGGTCGCCGTCTCCAGCTCGAAAGTCCCCCACCCCGCCGCTGTCCGCTATGGCTGGTATGAAAAACGCGCCCCCGTCGGTGCCAGCCTTTTCCGCAAGGACGGCATGCCCGCCGCCCCGTTCCGCACCGATGACTGGGCGGATCAATAACGATTTCACCATCCCGAACCCCGATTCATGCGCACCCTGCTTTTCGCCCTCGCCGCACTTCTTCCCTTCGCCACTCAAGCCACCGAGCCGGACGCGCGGGTTTATGAATTGAAGAATCACAACACCGAGCTTTCCCCGTTCACCGGGATGGACCGGCAACATTGGATCGACTGCGGGAAATTCATGCTGGAGGGCGCGTTCCAACATGTGGATTCCATCGAGCAGCCGATGCTGTTTCCAAAAGTTCCGGGGAAATCCTATCCACAGCTCGGTTATGATAAATGCCCGCCGGAACAGCGCAGCGCCGCAATTTTTGAAGGCGTCGCGCGGACGTTCAACATTGCCGCGCCGCTCATCGCGCTGGAGCCGGATTTAACCATCCACGGCATCCGCCTGGCGGATTACTACAAATACCAACTGCTTCAGCTCACCGACCCGAAGTGCGATTACTTCATTGGCTACGGCGACAAGAACGACGGCCCGGAGCAACAAACCTGCGAGTTGGGAAATCTCGCGCTTTGGATGATGCTTTTGCCCGACGTGGTGTGGACCAAGCTCGCCCCGGCGGAGCAGGACCAGATTGCGAACGTCATGGGCGGCTGGGCCAAAGGCTGGACCAAAACCCATAATTGGCGGTGGTTCAATGTCATGATGATGACATTCCTGAAAACCCACGGGTATGCCATCGACGAGAAGCTGATGCTCGCCCATCTCGACCACCTGCTGATGCTGGAATCCGGCGAAGGCTGGTTCCGCGACCAAAGCCACGATTACTATACCAGCCACGTTTTCCAACTCTACGGCTCGGTCTGGAACCGCGTCTATGGCTGGGAGCACGAACCCGGCCGCGCCGCCGTCATTGATGCGGAATTCCACCGCTTCATGGACAATTATCCCATGTTTTTCGGCCGCGGCGGCGAGGTGAACATGTGGGGACGCAGCATTCTCTATCGGATGGGCGCGAGCGCCGCGATGTCCGCCGCGTTCGTCCGCGGTCGCGAGCCGGGGATTGATCCCGGCTATGCCCGGCGGATCGGGTCCGGCGCGCTTTTGCAGTTCGTGACGCACCCCGGTTTTTTCCAAAACGGCGTACCCTCGCTTGGCTTTTACGGCCATTTCGAGCCGGCCATTCAAGCATACAGTTGTGCCGCCAGCCCATTCTGGATGTTCATGAACTACACCGCCCTCACCCTCCCGGCCGACGATCCGTTCTGGACGGCCAAGGAAAACGAAGGCGGCTGGCCGGCCTTGGGCGCGGCCACCAAGACGAAATTCCTGCCCGGCGCAGGTCTCCTCGTCGTCAACCACGGCTCCACAGGCACCAGCGAGATCGTTAATGGCAAAGTCCACAACGACGATCCGAGTTATTGCCGCCTGCGCTACAACACCGGATTTCCTTGGGAGGCGGATGACCTCAAGGTTGCCACCGCCGGGCAGTTACAAATGCAGAATGCGGCGGGAAGCAATAAGGCGGAGTTTCCCGAATCCATCAATCTCGCCGGATTCAAGAACAACGTGCTTTACCGTCAGGCGATTTTCAAAAAGGACTCTCTCGGCGGCACGCCCACCTTCTGTGACATGGCGGACATTGCGATTCCCGGCGGACATGTCTCCATCGTTCGTTTCCGCAAGGTGCGGCCGTCGAAACTGTTGCTCGGACACTATGGATTGCCGCACATTTCCGAAGCTGCGGAAATCGCCGGGCGGACGGTCGATGGCAGGAAATCCATTACCAGTTCCATCGCCGGCCGCCAGCTCGCCGTGACAAACTATCAGGGCTGGAGCAAGGTCGCGACGGTCGCGCACCACGGGCTCAATCCGGAGACGGACGACAGCACTGTCACATATCTGGACTGCACCGATCCCGCCCGCTATGGCGCGCCGGCCATGTTGATTTCCATCATGCTTCACAAAACGGACGACAAGCCGTGGACCGATGACGAACTCCAGCCGATCCGCTCGTGCGAGCCGCTGAAACCCGGCATTGAGGAAACTCTCGGCGGAGTCCGCATCACGTTGAAAACCGGGGAAACCCATGATGTCGATTTCACCGGCATCGACGGTTCCTCCAGCCGCTGAACCTATAACTCCTATGAAACCCATCCTAACGCTCCTACTCACCGCCGCCGCCCTAACCGCGGCCACTCCGCAAACTCCCGATGGCGTGACCATCGAGCGGGACGTTTCCTTCCTCGCCTCCGACCGGAAGGAAAAACTCGATCTCTATCAGCCCGCGGACCGCCCGGCGGGCAAGCTCGCCCCCGCCATCCTCATCATCCACGGCGGCGGCTGGGTGGGCGGGACCAAGTCGGGAAATCGTGAGTTCGTCACCGGCACGACGCTGGCCAAGGCCGGGTATGTTTGCGCGAGCGTCGATTATCAACTGAGCGCGAAGAACCGCTGGCCAACGAATCTCCAGGATTGCAAGAATGGCGTCCGCTGGTTGCGCGCCAATGCCGCGCGGCTGCACGTCGATCCGGCGCGCATCGGTGTCATCGGCGGCTCGGCCGGCGGACACCTCGCACTGATGGTAGCCTACACCGGCAACGACCCGGATTTCGCCCCGGCGGAACCCTATCCCGGCGTTTCCGACAGTGTGTCCGCCTGCGTGGATATGTATGGCATCACCGACGTGCGCACCCGCCAGGGTACGGACAAATCCGGCGCACCGGACGGCAAAACCAGCGATAACACCCAGCTTTTCCCCGAGAAACTCGCCGACGCGCCGGAGAAATGGGCCGCCGCCTCGCCCGTCACCCACATCCGGAAAGACAGCCCGCCGACGCTGATTCTCCATGGCACCAACGACACCACCGTGGATCGCGATCAGTCGAAACAACTCGCCGATGCCCTCAAGAAAGCGGGTGTGGAATCCAAGCTCATCATGGTCGAGGGCGCGAACCACGCGTGGGCGCTCAAGACCTCGAAGTTCGATTATGGCGATGAGGTCGTCCGCTTTTTCGACCGCCACCTGAAGCGCTGATTCCCCCCCCGCGGGAGGCGACAGCCGGCCTGGCTGCTTCGGCAGAATGGAGGCTAGGCTCCTTCGACGAAATACTTCTGTCCGATTCGAATCGGTCGAGTTTGCATTCGTCCGAGGGCGGATGAAATTCCCGGCCGGCGCTTTTCCGGCGCACCCTGTCACCTTCATGTCCCGATTTTTCCGAAAAACCGCACTCCCGGCCGGCCTCGCGCTGTGCGGACTTTCGAGCGCTTTCGCCCAAGTTTATTACCCGCTGCCCGGGCTGGCGGACGATTCGACGGGCTACATGGAGAGCATGATCGGCCGGGATTGGTACCGCGGCAGCGCAGTGGTGGCTCGCGATCCGAGGCTGATTTATTCGTGTGGGCACCTGTTTTACGAAGCTGGTGTGTGGGCGACCGACTACCTTTTCTATCGCGCCTACAACGATTCCCGCGAACCAAGCGAAGTGTCCGCCGGCCGGCCGCGCGGGTTCCGCTATTTCACCAGCTACGCCAGCCGGTCGGACAATTATGGCCAGAACTCGGCGAACGCCTTCGCGCTGGATTTCACGGTATTCTACGGCGCCCAATCCTTCGGCCCGGCGATTGCCTGCTCGGCCGATGGCACGGCGGACCTGCGCTCGGCCCGGCCAAAACGGATCGCCGGCTATCCTGAGACCCTGGATTACACCGGCGCGCGCGGTTCGTATTACCAGCATGCCACGAATTGGTTCACGACCGCGGCGAAACGCGATTTAGGAAATTACTACTGGTTCGACGGCGTCTCGACCGGCAGCGGCAACAGCGGCGGTCCGGTTTTCGTCCAAGATGAAGCGGCGGATACCTATTCGTTGGCCGGCATTCTGGTGTCGGGTTCGCGCCGGACCGCCGGGGTTTACGCGCTGGATGCCGCCTCCGCTGACATGGCTTCGGCGGCGCTCGGAGCGCAGCCGGTCAGCCGCACTTTCAGCAATGCCTCGCCGCTGCAGCTGCCGGACGCCCGCTCGCGGTATTCGTCACGGGCGGTGAAAGTTTCCGGCTATTCGGCGACGCTGAGCGCGCTGAATTTCAGCTTGGCGGTGAAATCCGCGCGGCGGTCGGACCTGGACATCTACCTTCGCTCGCCGAGCGGCCGCATCCGCTGGATCAACAAGCACACGCAGCGGAAATCCGGCGACATCACGCTGAATTCCGTGAATTTCTCGTCGTCTTTCCGCGGTTATGAGCCGAATGGCATCTGGCGGTTGAAAATGCGGGATTTCGTGGCGGGGAAGCGTTCGGAATTCCGCCAGTTCAGCATGGACATTTCCGGCACCGCCCCATGAGCGCGCCCCGGCGGCTGGTGATTTTCGCCATGCTGGCGCTCGTCCTTGTTGGCGGCTGGTCCATTCTTCCACCGCGGAAAATCGAGCCGCCGCCTGCCGGGCCGATGCCGGCCAGATCCCGCGTTTCACCATCCCCCCGGCCGCGGCGCGATCCCGCCGCCGGTGCCGAAGCCGCGGCAGCGATCGATGCCGCGCTTACCAAGTTGCGCGGCGGGGCGGACGCCGCTGGAGCGCTCGCCCAACTCCGCGAAGCCTTGTCGCGCGTCCCCGAAGAAGTCGCTGCGGCTGCCATCGTGGATTTTCTGAAATCCGGCGAGAATGCGCCGACGGGACTGCCATTTCGCGTCGGCGCCGACGGTGCGATGGCCACCGTGCCAACACTGCGGCTGGCTCTCCTCGACGGATTGCCATCGCTCGATCCGCTCGCAGCCCTTGAGGTGGCCCGCGAAATCATGGACCAAAAGACCTCGCCCGACGAGTATGCGCTGGCGCTGCGCAACCTCGCATGGAACGACCTCGACGGCGATCTCCGCGACGAACTGGACCGCCGTTTCACCGATTTGTTGGCAATCCCGTGGCTCAGCCAGCCCACCGCTGGCGTGCTCGAAGCCTTCGATATTGCCGTGGAACTCGGCGACCGGAATACCTTTGGGACGATGGTCGAAGTCGCCCGGCAGGCCACCGCCGATGCCAATGAAGCGGTGAGCCGCGCCGCCTACATTTCGCTCGACCGGATGATCCTGCGGGACCCGGGACTGCTCGACGCCACCGGCTCCGGCTGGATGGATTTCGCCCCGCTCCAACGCGCATCGCTACTCTCCCGGCTCGATCCGTCCCATCCCGGACAGCGGGAAATCCTCGCGCGATATCTCAACTTGCCGTCTCATGGCCCGGGCGAGCTGGACTACTTTTCGCGGATTTTTCCCAACCGCAATTTCCTCTACGGCCACCGGCTCGTCACTGCGGACGAGGCATCGCCATCGCTCGATGAGGTCGCTGCGGCGGACGCCCTGACGCTCGCCGCGCTCTCTGAAATGGAAGGAAGCCTCGACGGCGCGGCCCGCGAAACCCTCGCAACGATCCAAGCGCGCCTCGCCGAATTCCAAGCTCCCGGAACCTCAAAGTAGTGTCGGGCGGAAGTGGATGAGGCCGCCTGGGGGGCTTCGAATTCAGGGACGCCTCGCGACCACCAGCCAATTTCCGATTTCCTTCGGCACCTCTGAAATCTTTGGGGGGTTGAAGGTGGCCCGACCCGGATTCGAACCAGGGACACGCGGATTTTCAATCCGCTGCTCTACCAACTGAGCTATCGGGCCTTAGGAAGGCAACGCCCTCGCGGGCGGGGCGGGAGTAAGAGTGGCGGCGCTGGCTTTGACAACCGGAAAATCCGCCTCGCTTGGGATTTTCCCGAAATCCTCCGGCTTGCGCCAATCCCGCCCCCGGAAAACGATCCGGCATGGCACGACCCCGCGTTTCCACCAACGTCGCGATCTCCGCGGACGGGAAAATCACCTCCGTCGGCAGGATTCGCTCCGGTTGGACCTCGGAGGCGGATCATCGCAGGTTGTTCGAGCTGCGGGCCGGAGCGGATGCTTTGCTCGTCGGCCGCGGCACTCTGACCGCGGACCGGATGACGATGATCGCGCCTGGCGCCGCGGTGCCGCCGCTGCGCTGCATCGTTTCGCGGTCGGGAAGGCTGGACCCGCGGCACCCGATTTTCCAACAACCCGGCGGCGCGATCCATCTGCTGGTCACCGGCGATTCCCCGGAAATCCCGGCGGAAATTCTGCCGGAGATTACCGTCCACCGCATGAATCTGGCGGATTTTCTGGAGCTCCTCGGGCGCTGCCTGGACGTGAAATTCCTGCACTGCGAGGGCGGCGGCGAGCTGATCGGCGAGTTGGCGCGGCTGGACGCGATCGACGATTTTCACATCACGCTGGCGGGCCATACTCTTTTCGGCGGCTGGGAGGCGCCGACCGCAACCGGTCTGCCGGGTGATTTCCTGCCGGCATCGCGAGGATTCGAAATCACGAGATTCGAGCCGCGGCGGGAGTCAGGCGAGTGCTTTGTGGATTACTCGCGGCCGGCGTGATCTTCGTGATCCGCGGCTTCCTCATGAAGCTGTGCCGCATTGTGCTCCTGATGCAGGCGGGCCGTGCCATCCGGGCCGTGGAATTCATGGCGCTCGCAGGAGACTCCGAGCAGGAAAACGAGCGGCAGCAGCAGGAAAATCGGTTTCATGGCGGCGCCTCCATAGTCACTCGATCGCGAAAGGCAAACGCCATGTGGGGATTTTCCGTCGCCGGATTGCACAACGCATGGAGCGATCGGTCCGCGTTGCAGAATTGGCCGCCGTTCCGCGCGGAAAATTCTGCGATTACCCGCAACTGGGGGATTCACCCGGCTGGCATCGTGACTGCGAAGGGCGGCGGGCCAACCAAACATCAACCACCTTACGAATGAGCACACCAACCGATTCCTGCATCAGCATCTGCAACAAGCTTGTCCGGGGCGAGCTTTCCGCCGTGGAAACCTATGGCCAAACCATCCGCAAACATTCCGACTCGCCTGCGATCGGCGAATTGCGCCGGATCCATGGTGAGCACCAACAAGCCGCCGACCGCCTCACCGCGAATGTCCGTTCCATGGGCGGCGAGCCGGAAACGGATTCCGGGGCATGGGGAGCATTCGCCAGTACGGTCCAAGGCGCGGCCAGTCTTTTCGGCGCCGGCTCCGCGCTCGAATCGCTGCAACGCGGCGAGGAAGCCGGGCGCAAGGATTATGAGGACGCGCTCACGGATGAGGACGTGATGCCGGAATGCAAAACGATGATCCGTGAGGAGCTGCTTCCGGGGACCATCGCGCACATTGCCGCGTTGGAAAAACTCGGAAAATACGCCTGAACTCCCTCCGCTTCCCCCCAGCATCCGGCGTCCCGATGGCACTTCCCCTCAAACAATCATCGTCGGCAGAATCGCTGGCGACGATTGCCAGCGTGGCTTTGGCGGCCTTTGTTATTTGCACCCTCTATTTCGGCAGGGAGCTGCTTGTGCCGCTGGCGCTCGCTGCCCTTCTGACCTTTTTGCTATCCCCCTTTTGCACTTGGCTCGAACACTGGATCGGCCGAATCGGAGCCGTCATCGCGGTGGTTCTGCTCATTATGGCAGGAACCATCGGCGCAGGTTGGATTCTCACGAACCAGGCGATGGACTTGGCCTCCGAACTGCCCGGCTATAAGGAAAACATTCGGGCCAAGCTACAAACGCTCAAAGGAGTGAAATCCCAGCCACTCGAGCGGGTTTCTGAAACGATTGAGGATCTAAAGGACGAACTTCCCGGTCAGGAAAGCAAAGCCGGAACCGTCGATCCTTTCGAAACGGGCAAGAGAACGAACGCCACGCAGGTGGAAGTGGTCGGCAAACAGGACGGCGGACTTGCTTACGTGCAGAACATGATCGCCCCGGTCCTCGGGCCGCTGGGCACTGCGGCGTTGGTGTTGCTGCTACTCGTCTTTATGCTCTTGCAGCGTGATGACTTGCGTCACCGGCTCATCCGGCTCATTGGCCAAGGCCGTATCAGCGCCACCACCCGCGCGATGGACGACGCCGGCTCGCGAGTCGCCCGCTACCTGCTCATGCAGTTGGTGGTCAACGTGACTTACGGAATCCCGGTCGCGATCGGCTTGTATTTCATCGGTGTGCCCAATGCGATTTTATGGGGTGCCTTCGCCACGGTATTGCGGTTCATTCCATACGTCGGTCCATGGATTGCAGCTTCATTTCCAATCCTGTTGTCTCTCGCAATCTCCCCGGGTTGGACGATGCCGGCGCTAACGGTTGGATTGTTTGTTGTGCTGGAACTGATTAGCAACAATGTGATGGAACCTTGGCTTTACGGTTCCAGTACGGGCGTCTCGCCGATTGCATTGATCGTGGCTGCGTTGCTTTGGACGAGCATCTGGGGTCCCGTAGGCTTGGTGCTGGCGACTCCGATCACCGTCTGCCTGGTGGTGATGGGTAGGCATATCCCGCGGCTGGCATTTCTGAGCATCATCTTAAGTGACGAGGAGGCGCTGACGCCGGCCGAGGAATGCTACCACCGTCTTCACAGGCAAGGCAGTCATGAAGCGATCGAATTGGTGGACAGCTACCTGGAGGAACATACCGCCGCCGAACTTGTGGATGAGGTGCTGATTCCCGTCATCGTCGCAGCGGAGACCGATTTCCGCCAAGGACTGCTGGATTCGGAGCGCTTGAAGAAGGTTCACGGCGGCTTGGACGAGCTCGTTGAGGAAATGGACCTCCGAGCCGCCACCCTGCGTCCGCTTACCGGAAGCAATGGCGATGGCGAAACAGCCCGCCCGATTTGCTGTGTGCCGGCTAAGGGGTATCGGGACGAGCTAGCGGGCGACATGGTCGCGCACTTGCTGGCGCAGGCCGGCCGTGAGGCGAAAAGCGCCTCTTCAAAAATGGTTTCCGGCGAGCTGGTCGGCTGGGTGAAGGAATCCGCGCCGAGAATGGTGTGCGTCTCTGTTCTGCCCCCCACGACGGTCAACCACGCCCGTTATCTCTGCGCCCGACTCCGCACCGCGCTTCCGGAAGTTCGAATTGCCGTCGGACTTTGGGGATCGGACGAGAAGGAGATTTCGGCCGCTACAGCAGATCTGCGGGAATCGGGAGCCAATGACGTGTTCGGAACCGTATCCGCCGCGATGGAAAAGCTCGCGCCGCCCCCGGCGGAGGAGCTACCACAACCGGAGGTCGCCTGACCGACGCTGGCACGGCGATTGCGTGCCCCGCTCGGACCCCTTGCCGAAGTTCCGGCACCCCAGAAGTTTCTATGAAATTCCGAGCCACCTGCGAACTGGAGTACACGCTCAACCAAGCCGCCACCTTCCTGTTTGCCTGCAGATGTATCCCCACGGGTGGGCAGCGGATTTTAAGCGAATCGCTGGTCACTACGCCTTGGTGCGCCAGCGACGACTTTTCCCTCGAAGGGGGGATGAACCGTTATACGAGGATTCTGACTTACAACCCCGGAACCCTTGGACTCAGCTATCGGACCGATGTCGATATCTCAACCAGGATCGTAGCGGCGGATTCGCTGGCCTTCGGCAGCCCGGCGGATTTCGAACCCCAAGCTCTGCCATTTCTCTTTCCGAGCCGCTACTGCCAATCAGACCAGATGAGAAAGGAAGCGGGCGACCTCTTCGGCCACCTTGGTTCGCCGCAGGCCATCGCAACGGCCGTTTGCGATTGGATCTACCAGAACATCGGCTACGTGAGCGGCAGCTCCGGCGAAAGCAGTTCGGCTTTGGACACCTATCGGCAGCGGCAGGGTGTCTGCCGGGATTTCGCGCATCTTGCCATCACCTTCTGCCGCGCGCTAAACGTGCCGGCCCGCTATTTGGCTTGCTATGCCCACCAGCTCGAACCGCCAGATTTCCACGCCTGCTGCGAAGTGTATATCGGCGGGTGGTGGTGGGTCTTTGATCCCACCCGCCTGGCCCCGCTCAACGGTCTTATCCGCATTGCGACTGGCCGGGATGCCACGGATGCCGCCGTCTGCAACATTTTCGGCGATCCGCTGCTGACGAGAAGCGAGGTGTCGTGCGAGTGCCTGGAGAAAAATTTCGTGCCTTTCACCAGCGAATCCCTGGCCGCCGGTGGGCAGCTACTCGCACTGCTTTGAGATGCGGCGCCCTCGTAACGTCACGCACGCCGGGGGAAAATCCAAAGAGCGGCGGTTGAATTCGGGACAATGTGTCCTTTGTTCCGCCACACCCGGCCCGGGGCAACGACCATGTTATTTTTCCAACAACTCCGCGGGGAGCTCCGCAAACTCTTCGCCCGCCCACGGACTTGGATGGGCTACGGCGCGTTCATCCTGATGGAGGCGGTAATCCTTTTCGTCTATAAACTGGAGCGCAGCCAGCGCTACATGCACGGCATGCTGGAGCGGAACGGTCTCGAATTCGGAACCTACTACAGTTCCCTCACCATTACCTTCACGATCATGCTCCTGAGCATGTTTCTACTAGGCTCCATCTACTTCGCGCTCGTCGCCGGAGACATCGTGGCCAAGGAAAATGAGGACGGCAACCTGCGGCTCGTGTTCGCCAGGCCCATCAGCCGCCTCCGGCTGTTGCTGGTGAAATATACCGCCGTGTCGCTCTACACGTTCTCCTTCGTCTTCTTCGTGGGGCTGTCTGGCTACGCCATGGCAGTCGCCGCAGTCGGGTGGGAGGGAGGTCTGTTCGTTATGGAACCGAAAATGAAGGTTTTCGCCGCCTATCCGGATTGGTGGACCGGGGCTGGCCGCTTGGCGATGTCCGCCGCGGGGATCGGCATCAGCATGATCACCCTCTCGACCATCGCGTTCATGTTCTCCTGTCTTCGGATCAAGCCGGCCGCGGCAACCATCGTCACACTTACGATTCTCTTCGTTGACATGATCCTGCAAGGTTTCCCCTTCTTCAAACCATACGAAAGCTACTTCATCACTTGGCGCATGAGCGCATGGATTTTCATCATGGAGCAGCACATTTCGTGGCCGAAAATCGTGGAATCCTACGCTTTCCTGGCCGGGCTGAACGTCACCCTCTTCGTTCTTGGATGGCTCGCATTCCAGACCCGCGATTTCAAGACCTGAGCGGGAATCGACTCACCAATTTACATTCTCGCCCCGGGTATCGATGTGGGTGAAATTCCAGTATCCACCGATCCCTCCGCGGAACAATCCCCGGTCGCGGAGGTTCCGGGCCGTCGCGGTCACCTTGGAAGCCTGAACGGGAAATTTCACATCCACCGCCACATTCGCCTGGTGCCAGGATCCCGATTTCGCACCAGGACACCGAGCGTTGTAAGCCGGTTGCCGGAAGCAGGATACCACCTCCACCTCGTGAACGCCCATCTCCAATGCGATCCGATCTGCCACCCGCAAGGTATAACCCATCCGCGTCCACCACTTCTTCGGCGGCAGGCAGTTCCAGACCGGACCGCGAACCTTCGCATGCGCCTCGATCACGTGACTGGGAGTGATCGCTTTCAATCGCAGCCCGGCGAGGTAACGGGCGTACTCCGGCAAAGCGGGACCTTGGTCGCGAACCCACTGCTCCGGCAGGTCATAAGATTCAAGGACCGGAACCACAGTCTGCCGGATCGCCGGAAGCCGCGCGGGCGCGCTAACTTTAGGTGATCCGCTTGGAACACCAAAAGCTCTTAGGGATTCCGAGCCGCCAACCAGCGCGGCGACCACCAAACCCAGCCTCCCGATCGACCCGCGGCGCCCCATGGCCGGGCCTCCAAATTCAATAGGGGAACAGGCGATGGAAGGTTCGGGAAAACTCATAAAAACTAGGGATTAGCAATACGACAGCGAGCGGAATTCAGTATCGATGAAAGAAATCCCGTCTATCGGTGAGATCCGGCAACGCGGAATTCGTGCGAAGAAAGCAGCCGGGAAAAATGAGACAAGAAAAAAGCCTCTAAATTTCTCCCTGCCAAAAAAAGAGCCCGGCACCGTGTTTCCACGGTGCCGGGCGTTTACCTGGCGACGACCTACTCTCACAGGACCTATCGTCCCACTACCATCGGCGCTGCGGCGTTTCACTTCCGGGTTCGGAATGGGACCGGGT